>JBGSTM010000320.1:0-3140 GCA_041736495.1 Akkermansiaceae bacterium | reverse complement strand
ATGGCGGGAAGTCCGGCGGCGGTGGCGGCGGCATCCCCGGCGATGAGTTGGCGGGCGATGGTGCGGCGGTCCTCGCGGCTGGCGATGACGGGCATGTCGCCACTGTGGTTGATCTGGTGGAAGTCGAGAGCGGCGACGGTGTGTTTCTTGCGGAAGGTGCGGCGGACCAGGGCGACGATGTAATCGCGGATGTGGGTCTCCAAATCGGTCTCGGCGAGTTGGGACTCGCCGGTTTCCTGGGTGACGCGGCCTTCATGGATGGCGCGGGCGGCGACGAGGGAAGCGTGGCCTCGGACGGTGACTCCGTTTTCCTGACGGTCGCTGACGAAGGCGGTGATCTGAGTGACGAGGTCGGCCGGGAGGTAGCGGTGACCGGCGGCGGCTCCATCTCCCGCGGCGGTGGCGAGGGTGGTGGTGAAGAGGTGGACTTGTCCGGCATCGGACTGAGGTGGGCGGACGCGTGGCATGACTTTCGGTGGTGTGTGTGGGGAGGCTTGCAAGGCGCGGAAATGCGCTCTTCGGCAAGTGCTGTCTTGATAGGGAAACCGGTGCCGGTTGGCAAGCGGGGAGGTGAGTTGATAAAAGTGTGACAGAATGACGCGGAAAACGGCGAAAACAGGCCTCGGACGCCGTCCGGAGGCTCAATTGGCGGCGAGGAGGCTTCCGGACGGCGTCCGGGAGGCGACTGGAGGGAAATCGGGCGTCCGGACGCCGTCCCGGCGACGACTGGCGTAGTGGCAACCTCCGGGACGGCGTCCGGAGGGCTACTGGCGGAAAATCCGGTCTCGGGACGGCGTCGGGGATGAGGATTGATTGGGAACTTTCGCAGAATGATGGACAGCAGAATGATTTTTAAAGAACCGGTCTTTATGATTCTGCTGTCCATGATTCTGCCTCATGCATTTTCCTGCGATGATCGGGTGCTGAGGTTGACGGTGGCAGGGCCGGCGGGGATCCGGAGCCGGGGTGATCAGGCTTGAAGATGAGGATGTAGCGCGCCGGTCTGCCGAATTGGACTCGGGAGAATTCGTCGGTGTATCGAGGGATGAATTCCGCAAGCTTTGCGGATTTTCAAATCCGGGGAGAGTCGCGGTTTTCGCTGTCCCCTCCCCCTGGGCCGGGAACAGGGGAAGCCCTTGCGGTCGGGGAGATGCGGGATTACAACCCGGGGGTGGACGCAATCCGGTATTATAACAGGCACACGGGCGCTCTGGAGACGGAGCAGGTGTATGGGGAGGGATTCCTGCGCTGGACGTATGGGAATCCGCTGGGGGCGCTCTCGCGGGAGGGCTTCGTGAAGCGGCCGTTTTTCTCGAAGTGGTATGGCCGGCGGATGGATGCGCCGGAGTCGGCGGCGCGGGTGGCTCCGTTCATCAAGCAGTATGGGCTGGATCCGGCGGATTTCGCGGATGCGGCGGACAGTTACCGGAGTTTCAACGAGTTTTTCTACCGCAAGCTGAAGCCTGAGGCGCGGCCGGTGGATGCGGATGAGGACAGCGTGGTCTTCCCGGCGGACGGGCGGCATCTGGGATTCGAGCGGGCGTCGGCGATCGGCGGAGTGTTTGTGAAGGGGCAGAAGTTTGACCTGGCGGCGTTGCTCGGCGACCGCGAGCTGGCGGCACGGTATGCGGACGGGGCGCTGGTCCTGTCGCGGCTGTGTCCGGTGGACTACCATCGGTTCCATTTCCCGGTGGCGGGCGTGCCGGGGGAGACGCGGTTGATCGATGGGCCGCTTTTCTCGGTGAACCCGATCGCCCTGCGGAAGCAGCTGGGGTATCTGTGGACGAACAAGCGGACGATCACGCGGCTGGAGACGGAGCGGTTCGGGACGGTGCTGTGCCTGGAAATCGGCGCGACGTGCGTGGGGACGATCCGGCAGACGTTCACGCCGGGCGTGGCGGTGGCGAAGGGGGCGGAGAAGGGGTATTTCGCGTTTGGCGGGTCGTCGACGTTGACCTTGTTCGAGCCGGGCCGGGTGAAGCTGGAGGCGGATCTGGTGGAGAATTCCGCGAAGCAGGTGGAACTCTACGCCCGAATCGGCAGCCGCATGGGGCGCACTGCTTGACCTTTTCAGAGAAAACCGGTCATTTTCGCCGTCCCGCATGTTGAATCACCTGAAAGACCTCGAAACCCACGCCCGGGAATCGCTCAAGCCCGCGCTGGAGGGCCAGCTTTCGCAGTCCGAACAGATCGATCTCTACAAGCGGTTCCTTAAAGTCGAGGAGCACCGGGTGCTGCAGATCCACCGGTCCGGCGCCGGGGGGCTGGAAGTGGCCCGGGCCCGCGCCAACCTGATCGACACGGTGCTGAAGGCCATCCACGAGGCATCGATCAACGCGAACAAGGGGCAGGAGCTGCCCATCGCGCTGGTGGCGACCGGTGGCTACGGCCGCGGCACGCTCAATCCGCGCTCGGACATTGATTTGCTTTTCCTGCTGCCGCGCGCTTCCACCAAGCTGCCGCCACCGTCGCAGGAATTCATCCAGAACCTGCTCTATCTGTTATGGGACGTCGGTTTCAAGGTCGGCCATGCGTGCCGTTCGATCAACGAGTGCATCGAGCAGGCGAGGGCGGACCAGGAGAATAAGACCGCGCTGATGGATTCACGGCTCATCGCCGGAGACGCGGCGCTCTTCCAGCAGTTTCAGGAAAAATTCAGCAAGGAATGCATCCACAAGGGGCAGGCCGCATTTTTCGATCTCCGCCGCCAGGACCTGCGCAACCGCCACACGAAATACTCGCGGACCGTCTTTCTCCAGGAGCCGAACGTGAAGGAAAGCTGCGGCGGGATGCGCGACTACCAGAACATCCAGTGGGTCGCGCTGGTGAAACGCGGCAGCGCGAACCTCAAGGACCTGGTGGAGGCCAAGCTGCTCACCACCTCCGCCTGGCACGAACTCGAGCAAGGCTATGATTTCCTCCACCGCGTGCGCAACGAGCTGCACTATCACGCGGAAAAGGCCACCGACCAGCTCACGCTCCAGCTCCAGGGCGTGGTGGCCACCGCCTTCAACTATCCGCAGAAGAGCATCCTCCGCAAGACGGAGGCGTTCATGCGCGACTACTACCGCCACACGCGGAACATCTATCAACACACCGGCTCGCTGATGGAGAGCTTCCAGATCGAGGAGGAAAACCAG
>JBGSTM010000307.1:0-8849 GCA_041736495.1 Akkermansiaceae bacterium | reverse complement strand
CTCAACCTGCGGATCAATCTGTGCATGAGAAAAGCTTATGGTTATCGCAGCTTTGATCTGCTACAAACATCTCTCTATCACACACTTGGAGACCTGCCCGAACCAAAGTTCACCCACAGATTTTGCTGAAGAGCCTGAAAGATAACCCCCTTATCTAATGAATCTCATCCCCCTAACCGTCGTTGCCTGTTGCTTAGTATCTCTGAATCTTGCAGCTCAATCCACGATTTCCGCCAGTGACAAATACGCATACTCCGCAAACGCTGGATGGCTTGATTTCCGCCCATCTGCTCACGATGGCAGCCGCGTCTTAGACACCGTACTCGCAGGCTTCTCCTATGCTGCGAATTTCGGCTGGACCCACTTCGGCGACGGTACGCCCGACAATGGTCACACTTATTCCAACAGCTCCGCCAGCGACTACGGTGTGAATCTTTCACCAGTGGGAGCTCTCACCGGCTACGCATACGCCGCCAACATAGGCTGGATTACCTTCGAGCAAATGCATGGTCAGCCCAAGCTTGACCTCCGCACCGGAAAATTCTCCGGTAACGCCTACTCCGCCAATTTAGGCTGGATCGCACTCGATACAATCTTTTCCGAACTCGCCACCACTACCATATCCCGCCCGGATAGTGATAACGACGGAATCTCGGATACTTGGGAATATCTCCACTTCGACAATCTCACTACCGCCACTCCTACAAGCGACCAGGATGGGGACGGCACTTCCGACCGCGCGGAATACTACGCAGGCACCCTCCCGGATGATCCCACTTCGCTCCTCAAAATCGTGACCCACACCTACTCCGTCGACTATACTCAGGCTGACATTAGCTTCACAAGCGTGGCCACCCGAAACTACCGCCTGGAATACGATGCGGACCTTGCCGGCCTTTGGACGAATTCCGCGCTCGGCACCTTCCCACCCACCGGATCTCTTACTATTAAGACACTCAGCGGCCTAGGGGCCGCGCCTATCCGCTTTTTCCGCGCGGTTGCCATGCCGCTGCCGACAGCTCCTTGAACTCCCCCGTTTGAATATTTCCCCTAAACCGATACCAACACCATGAAACTTCCCTCCCTCCTCCTTGCTCTCACCGCCAACGCCGCCTTTTCTCAAGGTGACCTTGCACCGTTTGCAGCACCTGCTCCGGTCATGAAGACGCTTGCCCAGATCGAACCACGCACGGATGTCCTTACTCTCGCGGGTGGTGCCGGTGCCTCCCGAATCATCAGCGCGCCAGGTTCCTATTTTCTTTCGGGGAACCTGACAATTCCGGCCGATGGGATATCCGGCGTTCGTATTACCGCCAGCAACGTTACGCTCAATCTCGAAGGATTCCAAATTGCCGGTGCCGGGACAAACGCTGGCATCGAAATGGTGGGAGTTCTAAAGGGAATTGTAATTACGAACGGATCAATTTTGGGCTTTGGCTATTCGATCAATAGCGGGGGGGCTCTCACGGATTCCCGGATTGCCTATCTCAACGCGAGGGGAGCGGTTACTTCCGGCATCAGTCTCGGTTCCGATCCGTCCAACACTGTTGAGCATTGCGCGGTTCGTGGCGGTCAAACCGGCATTCAGGCGGGTCAAGTTCATTATTGCACGGCGACGGATGCAAGCGAGGTCGCGATCTCGGCGTCGATGACGGTCACTCATTCCTCTGGAATCGGGGCTTCTTCTTTTCTTTCCTCCTCCGTCGGGATTTCGGGACAGGCAGGCGTTATTAACTGTTATGGGGAAGGCGGCAGCTCCGGCATTTCGGGCTCATTCGTCACGGACTCGGTGGGAAAATGCACAAGCATTAACCCTTCAGAGTATGGAATCAAAGCTACTTACAATGTTCATAATTGCGTGGGTGACGCCGTGCTGGGAGGACTAGGGGTTGGCATCGATGCCGGGGGTAACGTTTCCCTCTCCCACGGCTCCGCCCGTGATGGGGTTGGAATCAGTGCCGGTGGAAATGTCCACAACTCCACAGGCGTCAATTCCTATGAGGGAGATGGGATTGTCGCTTTAGGAAATGTCCAAAACTCGACAGGAATTACGGAGGATGGCACGGGCATCGTTGCCGGGGGCAGTGTTTCCAATTCCAGTGGGTCGGCCACTCCTCGGATATTTCCGGAATCGTTCGGAACTGGAATTAAGGCGAAGATCATCACCTTTAGTGACGGAAAGGCCGACATCGGCGGCAAAGGTCTTGATTGCACGACCGCAGTTGGCTGCACTTCGAGCGGAGGCGACGCTATAACCAATAATTACCAGATGCCGTGACCTTAACTCCTTCGCTCGCGTCGGGCGGCTCTGCGAGTAAATAGGGGTCGATAAGAATGGCGCTAACTTAGGGGTCGTTTGGGATGATTTCATCGACCGGTTTCTTGTAGCGGGAGAGATGGCTGATCTCGATCATATGATGCCGGGGAACATTCAGTAGCTGGTGCGGCTTCGGTCTTCGTTTCACAGCTCTGGGTTCTCGGCGGAATGATCTGCAGGGAACTTGGACTTCGGCGATCAGTTCGGTCAGGTCCGTCACCAGCCGCTTACGGAGTTTGGCTGAGGGCGCATTGTGCACGAGAGGCAGCTAGTGGCTAAGTCTGTCGATGGTGCCCTTTAATCTTGCCGATTCCGCTTCGCCCGACTTGCCGTGGGTCATCAGGGCCTGCAAGAGATTGTAGGCGATGATGTAAATAGGATCAGGTAACGCTTTTCAACATTTTCAACATTTTCATCAGTTTTTTCAGCTCGGACTCATGCTTGGCACCCTTGCTTGCGGCAACCACAAGCCGACTCACCGAGCCATGGTGCCCCATGCGCAACCGTTCCGCAATCGAGTCGTTTGCCTGCGCCGTTCTCTTTCTCAGCAAGGCGGCGACGAGGACTTTTGCCCGAAAGGTGGTGCGATTGCATATCACTACCAATGCGGAGAGTCCTCAGTCGTTCCAAAACCAGTTCATCACCACCTCGATGTCCGGATGGATGCTGTGATGCACCGGGCAGCCGTTCGCCGCGCTTTCGAGAAGCTTGCGGTCCGGGTGGGTGGCGGGGAGCGGGATCCGGAGATCGAGCTCCAGCCGATGGATCCGTCGCGGCAGGTCTTCCGACATGATTTTGCGGACGTTGACCGTCATGCCTTCCACCGGCAGCTCCTTGCGCCGGGCGACGATGCCGATGACCGTGGCCATGCAGGATCCGAGCGCGGTGGCGACCAGATCGGTGGGCGAAAACGCCTGGCCGCGGCCGTTGTTGTCGAGCGGCGCGTCTGTGACGAGTGTGTTTCCGGAGGGCAGGTGGGTGGCGCTGCAGTGCAGGTCGCCTTCGTAGGTTAGTTTGATTTCGACCATGATGAAAATGTTAGTCCGATTCCGGATCCGCCGCAGATTCGTCATCCGGCGGCACTCTGGCAAGAACCGTCCGGAAGCCGTAGATCGCGTCCTGAAAGGTCGGTGGCACCGCGTTGCGGGATCCGGAGAAGAGGTTTTCCGGTTGATAGGAATTCCACCCGCCGCCGCGGAGGACGCCTAGCAGGTTTTTTCCGAGTTTGGAATACTCGTCCTCCACCCACTCCTGGACGTTCCCGCTGAGATCGAAAATGCCCAGTGAATTCGCCGGGAAAGAGCCGACCGGAGCGGTGAATTCATGACCATCGTCATAACCGGGGATCGTCCGGTCGATCGCAACTCCCGGCGTGCGGGCGGCGGTCAGATCCGCGAAATTTCCGATCACCGGGTCTGGCGGCCATGTCGTCCCCCACGGGTAGAAATTCTGCTTGCGGGCGTCCCGCCAGCCTGGACTGATGCCCTCGTCTTCCTCCAGCCCCACCATCGCGCTCCATTCACGATCGGTAGGCAATCGATAGACGTGGGTCTCGGCGATGCGCTCGTCCTTGCGCTCGCGCTCGGTCAGCCATTCGCAAAACGCCTGGGCGTCCTCGCGGGAAACATTCACCACCGGGTGGTCACCCGTCTGCGCGAACCAGGCGGGACGCTGCACGTTGCGGCCGGTTTCCCGCAGGAATATCTCGTAGTCGCGCACGCGTGTTTCCCAGACCGAGACCATCAGATCCTCCCCAAGCGGGACAAAGCGCATGCCGATTCCATTTTCCCACGGTCGTCCGAACACCACGCCAAGGCTCTTCTCCAGCGTCACCTCGCGCACGATCCGCTCCCCTTCCCCCACCTTGATGTCCACGGTTTTCGGTTTGTAGCCCTCCCGCACCAGATAGAGCTGCCAGTCGTTCGGCTTCACCTTCTGGATCACGAGCGGCTCGGTGGTGGATCCCACGGACAGGCGGTTCGCAGGGTCGGCAAGCGTGTTCATCCAGACCTCGACTCCCGGCGGCTGGGTGGTTAGGGTAATCTCACCGAAGTCAATCTGCCGGACCACGACGCGGAACGGTTTCAACCCGTTCTGGCGGGCCTTCCCGCTGATAGTGGGATCTTCGAACGAGGACTCCATCACGGGAACCACTTCATGGTCCTCGGTCAGGAATCCGGTTTTGAGTCCACCCTGTCGGAACCACTCGCAGTAGGCATCGGCTTCGATCGGCGACGTCAGCACCACCTCCACCGGTTGGCCGTTTTGGGAGACTTTGAGAAACTCGCCACCTGCGTCTGGGGCGAACTGCGCCCAGTGCTCACGCTTCACAAAGCCGGAGCTCAAATGCTCCGCGCCTACAGGCTGATAGGAATTTCCGAGATGGTCGTGCCATTTCTCGCCCGTCTGCGGTGGGGAATAAACCTGAAGGGCACCTCCCACCACGAACGGCTCGTTCACGGCGGATGCCGGGACTTTTTCGCGGATCTCCTTCAGGCGGTAGCCGGGTTTCTGCAAGGAGAGCACCACCTCGTCACCGACCGGCAGCGTCATGATGCCCGGGGTGGTGAGTCCCATGGGGATCCCCGAGGCATCGAGCACTTCGGCGTTTTCCGGGGTGCTTGTGATTTTGACCGTGCCCATTTTCACTGCCAGCGGTCCGGGTGGTGGCGGCTTCAATGACATCACCCACTCGCTGTCCTTGACCATTTCCCAACCCGCCCAGCCGACGAATCCGGCGAGGATCAAGGTCGTCATCCACACCGCGAAGCCGCTTTGGCGGCGGCGCTTGCCGCGTTGCAGCCGGCGCAGCGCGTCCGCCAAGTCCGCGGCGGTCGAGATCTTGCGTTTGGAAATCCGCGGCTCGCAGATGTCGCAGATGATCTTGTTGAGTTCCAACCAGCGTTTCTTGTCGACGCCGTTAGGCATTTCGTCCGGCAGCTCGGGAAACGACATCCGGTCCTTGCCGGTGGCGATTTCATACAAGACTTTTCCAAGGCTGTAGACGTCCGCCTGCGCCGATCCCGGACCTTCCGGCGGGACAAATCCCTCGGTGCCGACGAAGGTCCGCTGGCCGCGCGCCGCTACCAGGCCGATGTCGGCGAGCTTTGCCCGGCCGTTCACGAAAATCACGTTGGACGGCTTCACATCGCGGTGCGCCAGGCCGCGCTCGTGCAAGTGGTCCAGCGCTTCCGCCAGGCGCAGGCCCACATCGATGCAGACACTGGTATCCCACTGCACGCCCGATGCCTGATGGTTGTCCGCCCGCAGCGTGCGCGGTTCGTATTCGATGGGATTGATATCCTGCCCGGACGTCACATCGTCACCGATTTCCATCACATAATAGTAAAAGGAAACTCCATCGGGACTCCGCCCGACGTGCAGGATGTTCACCAGCGCCGGGTGATCCCGTGACATGGGCTCGAATTTCAAAATCCCCTCGAACTCCCGCTCGAAAGTCCGCGCATCCTCGAAATCCTCACGCCACACCACTTTCACCGCCCGCAGCGCGCCGGTCACCCCGCGCGCCAGCCACACCTCGCCGTAGGCCCCGCCACCGATTTTGCGGAGGACCTCGTGGTCCGGGATCGCCGGGTTCGGGCGGATCTTAATCGACATCGTCTTCGTCTTCGAGCTTGGCCAACTCGCGCTTGAGAACAGCTCCCACACGGTGTTTTGCCAAGTAAACCTGCGCCATGCTGACATTCAGTTGGTCCTGCACCTTCTTGGCGTCCCACTGTTTGATCACATAGCAGTCGAAGATCTGATATTGCTTGGGAGAAACCTGGGCTTTCACCCGGCTGAGAGCGGCATCCGCGACATTTTTTTTCCACTCCACGTTCCACAGGCGGGACAGCACGTCGCCGTTAGGGTCCTCCACCCGGTCGATCACGGCGGTCTTGCGGTCGTTTTCCCACTCGCCGGTGATCATCGCGGTGTCCTTCTTGCGCTTGCGGAACTGGTCGTTGATCCGCCAGCGCGTCATGTTCATGAGCCAGGTCTTGAAGGATCCCTGCTCGGGATCGTAGAGCTTCTTTTTACTCTGTTTGGCGATGGATAGAATCGTCTCCTGCACGCAGTCGAAGGCCTCGTCCGAGCGCAGTCCCGCCTTCACCGCCACCGAGTAGATCAGCCGCCAGTAGGTCTGGTAGAACTCATCCCAGGTGCGCTGGTCCTCCCAGTTGTCCAGCCGTGCGATCAGGCTTTTGCGGGTTTTTGCATAGGCTTGCACCAGGACGGCGTCGCCCTCATTCAGTTTTTCTTCGTCGCCCTCAGACATTAGCCACTGTTTACCTTATTCCCCGCTCGGTGTCTTTCACCGAATCATATTTTTCACAACAAGCTAATTGTCAGGAAGATGTGATTCAATAAATTGATCCGAATAGTCCAAACAACCGAAATATTATCGATGTTATTTACAACGCGCGCGAAGTCGAACTAGTCTTCGCGCGTTCAACTCGACCGTGTCCCGGATTTCAACCATCCGGGACTCCCCCCACGGAGAAAGTCATGTCCCCCACTTCAACACCCTTCAATCCGTCCCAAGCGGTCGAGCGCATCCGCGAGATCATCGTTGGCCGCCATCTCGAGCGGCTCGAGCAGCGTGTCGCCCGGCTCGAAACAACCGGCCCGGCTGTTACCGCCGTCTCTCCACCCACCGCTTTGCTGGAGGACCGCCTGTTTGCCAACGAAGCCCGGATTGAAGCGCTCAAGGACAACGTCCACCGTTTCGTCGATTCCACCCGCCAGCAGACCGAACTCCGGTTGGCCCAACAGCGCGAGGAAACCCAGCGGCTTGCCGCCCAGATCCAGCAGGTTGCCGCGCTGAAAGCAAGTGAATCCCCGGTTCCAGCCGTCCAACAGTTGGAGCAGAAAATCGGCGGTTGGCTCAGTAGCTGGCAGAGTTCCTTCCATCACCAACTCAATGACCGCGACCAGCGCCTGGCTGCGGAACTCCGCAAGGAAGTGGCGATGTTGTGGGAAAGCACCGAATCCCAGATCACCCGCATCGAGAGCCGCGCTGCGGATCGGGACTCGATCGAGGAACGCTTCAACCGCATCGCCCTGGCAGCACGCGCTCTGGCCGACTGCGCTTCGCCCTCCCCCGCCTCATCGGTCGCCACCCCCCACTGATGACTGCTGCAATGACTCCGCTCCCCAGTTCAGCACCAGGCCTTGCCGCCCGCATCGTAACGCCGCAAATCCAGAGCCCACTTCCCTGCCCGCCGTTTCAGGAACCCGCCCGACCGTTTCCTGCCTTGTCTTCGTTGCCTCCCTGGCCCGGCAAGTATGCCTCCGCCACGCCGCGGCCATTCCCCGCCACCTGGCCAGCCCCTCTGGTCGACCTGCCCGCTCAAAATCCGGTAAAACCCGCCGAACTGGCCGTTCCATTTGCTTCGGCTCCTTCCCCGCCGCCACCGCCACGGGAAGAATCCGTGCAACCCCCTCCGGCTGATTTCACCGACGACGACCTGCGCGAGGCTTTTGGCCCCATTGTCGAGCAAGCCGTCCGCAGTGCCGTTTACGCCAAGGAAAACGGCATCGACACCTATCTTGAGCCGATGCTCCGCGCCACCATCCGCCGGGCGCTGGCCGAATACTCACCCGCCTCCCGGCCCTTTCGCGCCGCAGGAGCCTACGACCGCGTCGTCTGGCATCTTCAAGCGCTGTTCACCAGCCGCACTTACGAAGACATCGTTTTTGAAAAAACGCACCGCTTCCAAGTTGAGGAGGTTTTCCTCGTGGACGCGGCCACGCTGGCGCTCGTTTCCTTCGCCAGTTGCGATCCCGCCCGCCACAACTCCGCCAAGCGCGTAACACCGACCGTTCATCGCCTCGCCCTCAGCCTTCTCGATGAGGAGGGCGAAATCCGCGAATCCTTCGAACTCCCCGACCAGCGCAATGCCATTGTCTGCGCCGGCGGCCACGTCAACCTCATCGCCGTCGTCCGTGGACAACCGTCCGAACTTATCCTCGCGGATCTGGAGTTCGCACTCCGCCGGATCGAGGATCGTTTCCGCGAGCAGTTCAAAAAGGAAGGCTCGCCGTTGTTATACACCCTGCAGCCTTATCTCGAGGACTGCCTGCTCATCCAGGCCCCGGCGAGCGCCGCGTAGGAGTCGGAAAAGCGGGAGCACGGAATGTCACGGAATAGCTGTCAGGTCTGTCTCACCTTTGCGCAGCATTCCCCTCACCCATTGTTTCACGGCTCCAAATCCCCGGGCCAGCGCATGCTCGCGCACGCCCTGGAGTTTCAGGTGCCCCGCCAAGGTCTCCTCCTGACCCCGGTAGCGGGGCAGGAACAGCAGGACTTTCAGCTCGTCCCGCTCGCCCGACCGGTGGACCAGCGACGGGGAAAACAGTCCCTTCTCCACGTGCCGCGGACCTTCTGGCAGCGGAATGGTGCGCTCGTCCAGCACGCACCACCGGCGGTAGCGGAAAGCGGCGGTGCCATCCTCGAGCAGCACCACGCGCCCGCCGGTACGCGGCGGAATCCCCGCCACCCGTCCCAGCGTGAACGCGTGCGGTTGCT
>JBGSTM010000297.1:0-14668 GCA_041736495.1 Akkermansiaceae bacterium | reverse complement strand
TCGGTGACGACATTGCCGGCGACAACCGGGACGTTGGAAAGCGAGCGGAGTTGGCTGATGACCTCCATGACGTGGCGGGTGTGGCCGGTGGCGGCGTCAATGAAAAGCGCGTCCGCTCCGGCGTCGATGAGCACGCGGCCGCGGTCGATGCAGTCGGGTCCGACGCCGACGCCAGCTCCACAGCGGAGCTGGCCGTTGCCGTCTTTGGCGGCGTTGGTGAAAGTGATGCGTTTTTCGATATCGGATCCGGTGATGAGTCCGACGAGACGGCCGTCGGAATCGACGAGCGGGAGTTTTTCGATGCGGTTTTGATAGAGGATGCGGCGGGCTTCCTCGAGGCCGGTGTTCCCGGGAGCGGTGATGAGTTTCTCGCGTGGCGTCATCACGTCCGCGACAGTGGCGTCGATGCGATCCAGGTAGCGGACATCGCGGCCGGTGACCATGCCTTCGAGGCGGCCGTCGGCATCGATGACGGGAAATCCGGAGAAGCCATTTTTCGCCATGATGGCACGGACATGATCGACGGTGTCCTCCTTGCGGACGGTGTGAGGCTTCTGGATGACGGCGTTTTCCGAGCGTTTGACCCGGGAAACCATGGCCGCCTGCTCGTCGATGGGGCAAGCGCGGTGGATCACGCCCATGCCGCCTTCGCGGGCGAGGGCGATCGCCAGATCGTGCTCCGACACCGTGTCCATCGCCGCGGAAACGACAGGAAGGAACAGCGGAATACCCGCCGTGACATGAGTGGAAAGGTCCGCCTCACCGGGCAAAACCGAGCTCAAGGCCGGCACCAGAAGCACGTCGTCAAATGAAAGTCCGAGAGAAATCTCTGCCATGGCGGAGTCAATAGAAGCGACTTCCAGCCCGCAAGCTCGAATCCGGGGCGGGCGGAATTTTCGAGATTTCCGCTCTAAACCGGAGTCGGATTTCCGACATTCAAGGTGGGTGGCATCTCGGCGCTCACGGTTTAAAATCAACGCCTCCATGCGATTTCCACTGCTCATTTGTTTCTCGCTTTCCCTCGAAATTCTCGGGGCTGTGACGGTACACCAGGGCACTCTTTCGCCGCTCATTGGCCCGGGAGATCTGGATGCCTCCGGAGTGATCACGGCGGGCAGTCTTTACGATGGCGGGGCCGGATCTTCGTCCGACGGATCCCGGGTGGCGGGCAGGATTGATTTCGGGGATTCCTACGCGCCGGTGAATCCGTCGTTCACGGGCAGCATCGGTGGGGTCTCCAACGGCACCTCGGGCACGACCCCGAGTTTCGGCGATGCCGCGCTCAACGAGGTGATGCGGACCCAGGGATACGGCGCGAACATGGCCATCGATCTCGCGCTCCCCGCCGGCACCTACAAGATTCAACTGCTTTTCTGGGAACCCTACTTCGGCGTGCAGGTCGCGGGAAATGTCGGGTCGCGGGTCTTCAACATCACCGTGGAAGGTCAGCCCGCCGTCTCAAATCTCGACCTGATCGCCGAGCATGGCGCAGGGACCACGAACAAAGGCGTGATATACAGCCAGCTGGTAACCGTTTCGGATGGAAATCTGGACATCGACCTCACCGGAGTTGCGGATAATCCCACCCTCGCCGGCATCGTGATTTCCTCCGCCTCATCGACCGCTGCGGGGCCGCCGGATGTGATCGGCACGGAAGATTTCGCCGGTGCGAACGGGACCATCGCCGGACGGAACGGAGGCGAGTTTTTCGATTTCGACAACTCCACCTCCGACGACGCGTTCCTCGGTCACGAGGGTCCGCGCTCGGATTGGAACATCGTGGAGGGCGCTCCCACGGTCGTCAATCAGGCGCTGGTCACCCAGAATTCCTCCGCGAAACGCGAATACAACGCGACCAGCGAGGACCGCGGCGCGGTTTCCCACGCGGCCGACCGCGGGGCGAAAGCGGTGTATTATAAATTCCGCATGAAACGCTCGCCCGGCGCGGAGTGGAGCGGCGCGAGTTCGCTGGATTTCAACACGGAGAGAATCCTCTTCGGCGTGCCCGGCGCGGCGAATCCGGCGAGCGGCCAGCGGGAGTTCGCGATCCACGTGCTGAACTCGCCGGGCTTCGACGGGCACTCGTATTCCGGAATCGCGCCGACGGCCAACCAGAATGTCATGCTCGTCGCGAAGATCGATTTCACCGGCGACTTGCTTTCGCTTTGGCGCGAGCCCGATCTCTCACAGCCGGAAAACTCACAGCCGCCCATCGCCACCCGCGCCTACACCTCGGCGAGTCCAAGCACGGCCATCCGCTTCTGCTCCGGCGGCACAGGCAGCACGACTTGGGATGATGTGGTGGTCGCCACGTCATGGTCGGGACTGACGCGAAACGGAGCGTTTCCAGTCGCTGATAGTTTCACCATGAACCCCGGCGGAAAAGCGGCGGTACCGGTGTTGAAAAACGATCCGGGAAATTTCGATCCCACCAGCGTCACCATTGTTAGCCAGCCCGCCTCCGGGACCGCCACCGCCTTACCCGATGGCACGATCCGCTATTCCCACACCACCGGAAGTCCCACCACCGGAAGTCCCACCACCGACAGCTTCACCTACACCGCCCGCGGGCTGGACGGGGTGGTCTCGGCACCGGGCACGGTCACCGTGAATTTCACAAATGTAGCGCGTTTCAATACGGACTTCGTCACTCTACCAGAAGAAGCGCCTGCCACCGGATTCGCCCTGACGAACGCGTTTCCCGGCATCACCTTCGACTCACCGCACGACTTCACGGCATCGGGAAATTCGCTCTTCATCACTGAAGGTGACGGCCGCGTCTGGCTGATCCCGGATGTCACCGCCGCCACTCCGGTGAAAACGCTGTTTCTCGACATCACCAACCGCGTCGAACATGACAACAACGAGTTCGCGCTCAAGGGCATCGCGATTCACCCCGATTACGCCGCCAATGGCCGAATCTACGTCACCTACAATCACATCGCGAGCGGCACCCGCACCGCGCGCTTGTCCCGCTTCACCCGCTCGGCGGGCAATCCTCTTGCCACGGACCCGGCTTCGGAATTGATCCTGATCAACCAATTCAATCGCGGCCAATTCCATAACATCTCCGTCTGCCGATTCGGGCCGAAGGGCTATCTCTACGTCGGCTTCGGCGACGAGGGCACCCAGGAAGACGGTTACGACAACTCCCAGCATATCGACAAGGACCTGTGGTCGTCGGTCATCCGCATCGATGTGGATAAAAATTCCAACAACATCACCCCGAATCCCGATTCCGACATCCCCGGCAGCGGCACCCCGGGCGTCGGATTCCTTGTCCCGGCGGGCAACCCCTACGTCGGTGCCACCAGTTTCAATGGCCGTCCCGTCAATCCGGTCAACGTCCGCAGCGAGATCTTCGCCACCGGCGTTAGAAATCCCTGGCAGTTCAGTTTCGACCCCGTCACCGACGAGCTCTGGCTCGGCGACGTCGGCCGCGGCGACCGCGAGGAGATCAATATCTTCCAAGCCGGCGACAACGGTGGCTGGGCATGGCGGGAAGGCACCGCCGCAGGACCGCGCTCCGGACAACCCATCAACGGCGCCGCCCAGTCCGCCGCCACGCTCAAAGCTCCGGTTCACGACTACGGCCACGGCGGCAGTGCGTTCGAGGGCCAGTCCGTCACCGGCGGCATCGTCTATCGGGGAGGAAAAATCCCCGCGCTCGTCGGGAAATACATCTTCGCCGACTATGTTTCCGGCAACGTGTGGAGCCTTGTAAGAGGCACGCCCAACGTCATCGAGCGCCTCGCCACCGAGCAGGCCATCGTCTCCTTCGCCGCCGATCCATCCAATGGCGACGTACTCCTGCTAGACCGCGGCAATACCGGCACCAGCCAGGGCACCGGCCGCATCCTCCGCCTCGTGCAAACGGCGAACGACACCACTTTCCCACCCACTCTCTCCGCCACCGGCTTCTTCGCCGATCTCACCGACCTCACGCCCAACCCCGGCGCCCGTTTCTACGACGTGAACCTCCGCTTCTGGTCCGACAACGCGGAGAAATCCCGCTGGTTCCTCATCGACAATCCCACCGACCTCGTCGGTTACTCGCGCGACGATCCGTGGAACTTCCCCGCCGGCATGGTCTGGGTGAAACATTTCAACCTCGAACTCACCCCCGGCAACCCCGCCACCAAGCGCCGCATCGAGACCCGCTTCCTCGTGAAAAACGCCACCGGCTCCTACGGCGTCACCTATCAGTGGAACAACATCACCAACGGCCAGCCACAGACCGAGGCCACTCTCGTCGGCCCTAACGGCGCGGACATCCCCCTGCCCTCCCAGACCTGGCACCTCCCCGGCCGCGGCGAGTGCATGACCTGCCACAACCCCACCGCCGGCCACGCGCTGTCCTTCAACACCCGCCAGCTCAACCGCTCCGGCACCCTCGCCGACCAGACCGGGAATTTCCTCACCCTGCTCGATGGAAACGGCTACCTGAACCAAAACCCCGGTCCGCCCGCTGACCTACCGCGCCACCTCCGCCCGGATGAAACCGCCTACTCGCTCGAAGCCCGCGTCCGCTCCTACCTCGATGTGAACTGCTCCTACTGCCACCGCCCCGGCGGCGGCGGAGGTGGAAACTGGGATGGCCGCCACCACCTCACGCTCGACCAGACCGGCATCGTGAACCAGCCATCCGTCGATGCCCCGCTCCACCCGGGAGACAAGCTCGTCATCCCCGGCAATGTCAGTGCCTCCATCCTCCACAGCCGCGCCGCTGCGGCAAACGGCTACACCCGCATGCCGCCGCTCGGATCGAACGTGCTCGACACACAAGGGAACCAATTGCTCGCCGACTGGATCACCCAGGATGCCAATGCCCTAACCTCCTACGACAAATGGCGCAGCTTCCACTTCGGCAACAATCCACAAGGCGCACCGGAGCAGAATCCCGACGGCGACTCGCTAACGAACTTCCAGGAATACCTGTTCCTAACCGATCCATTCAACGGAGCCTCATCGTCCGCTCCTAACCTCAGCGTCGCCAACGGCCTGGCATCCATGCCTCTTCCCGCGCTCCCTGGACGTAAAGTCACCGTCGAGCACTCCAGCGATCTCAATCTCTGGCAGACCTGGAATGCTCCGGGAAATGACGGCATCCCCCGCAATCCTTCGACCCCGCTTTTCCTAACCGCTCCCACCAGCGGTCCCAAGGGGTTTTTCCGATATCAGGTCAGCGAGAACTGAGAGTACGTCTGAGAATTGGAGTGCAACCTGGTTCCCGCGCTAGCAGGTTCGGAAAAAACCGGCGAAGTCCTTCCCGGCTGGCCGTTGAGGTAAATCTTCAGTCCGCCCGAGGCGAATCACCCAAGAATCGCCCAATCCTCCCGCTACCCGCTCTCGCGGCCGGATGATTGGTCCGAAAGTGAACCGAAATAGAATCATTGCTCGCGGTGCGGCAAAATCATTCTGCGAAGCCGTGAGTTCAGCCCCCAATCACGACTCTATTCATGCCGCCAGCAGTGGACAAGACACGCCATTGGATTTGTTATGAGAATCCGTGAGCAATGACCCCATTTATCTGGACCCATCGGGAACTGAAGATGCATGACCGCGACTTGACAATCCCTACCAGCCGTTCGGTTTCGATGATTCCTCGCACACGCAACCTCAACCCCTGATCGTAAGAGGCTACCGAACCCGCATTCAGGGTGGTTGCGGTTCCTGAAACGGCTTCTGCCTGTCTGGTCCCGATTTCTCTCCTGGCAGGGCGCGCCCGAAGACAGCGGGCCGGTGCCGGCGGACAGGATGTCCGGGGCAGATAGCGTTCAGGATAAACGCGGTCCTTTGGGTTTCCGACGGCTGTTCACACTTCGACTTTGAGTTCCTCGCGCGCGAGCTGGGAGCGGCGGCGGGGTTCGGGGCGGTTGAAGAGGGTGAACGTGCGCTTGTGACCGAGGTCCTCGGGCAGGATGTCGGGGACGGCGAGCTTGCGGACGCTGGTGGGGGTGCTGTCCTTCTTCGCACCTAGCAGGGTGTTGACAAGCTGGAGCTGGAGGTCCTTGAAGGCGGCGGTTTTGAGAACTTCCTTGCGGTCGCGAGGGCGAGGGATGGCGACGGGAATCTCGGACCCGAGGGTAGCTCCGTTTGCTCCGGGGAGGAGCGGGATGACGCGGTCGGCGACGAGGATGGCTTCATCCGGATCATTGGTGATCCAGATGACGGTGGTGCGGTTTTTCTGCCAGATATCGACGATCTCGTCCTGCAGGGTGGCGCGGGTGAGGGCGTCGAGCGCGGAGAGCGGTTCGTCCAGCAGGAGGATGCGCGGATTCGCGGCGAGGGTGCGGGCGACGGAGACGCGCTGTCGCATGCCGCCGGAGAGTTCCTTGGGATACTTGCCGGAGGCGGGGGTGAGTTTCACCATGTCCACGTATTTGGCGGCGTGGGCAGCGCGCTCGGCTTCGGATAGATTGGGAAACAACTGGTCCACGGCGAGGCGGACGTTTTCGCTGACGGTGAGCCACGGGAGCAGCGAGTAGTTCTGGAAAACGATGCCGCGCTCGGGGCCGGGGCCGTCGATGGGCTTGCCGTCCATCAGGGCGCTGCCGGTGCTGGGTTTGAGCAGGCCGGCGACGAGGTTGATGAGCGAGCTTTTCCCCGAGCCGGAGTAGCCGATGATGGAAACGAAGTCGCCTTCCCGCACGGTGAGGTTCACATCGCGGAGCACGGTGTGGAGTTCGTGGGCGCGGCCGTAGGTTTTCGAGACGGCGTTGAGTTCGAGGATGGTGCTCATAGGGTGCGGAGATTTTTGAAGAACAGGCAGGAATGCCTGTGTCACGCGGAGCGGAAGCGGCCTTCGACGAGGCTCATGGCGCGGTCGAGGATGAAGCCGATGACACCGATGGTGAGGATGGAGAGGATGATGTGGGCGTAGCTGTTCGCGTTGTATTGCTGCCAGAGGAAACCGCCGACGCCGGGTTTTCCGATGAGCATCTCCACGGCGACGATGACGAGCCAGGCGATGCCCAACGAGAGCCGGAAGCCGGTAAACATGTAGGGCAGCGCGGACGGGATGAGGATCTTGAAAAGAGTTTTGGTTTTCGAGAGCTTGAGGACTTTCGCGACGTTCAGATAGTCCTGCGGCACCGCGCGGACGCCAACGGCGGTGTTGAGGACGGTGGGCCACATGGCACAAATGGCGATGGTGAAAAGCGCGGCGGCGTCCGAGGTGCCGAAGACCGAGCGGCCGTCGGCATCCAGGATTTTCAAACCGCTGAAGAGCACCATGCCAAGCGGCAGCCATGCGAGCGGGGAAACGGGGCGGAGGATCTGGATGATGGGATCGAAGGCACGGGTGAAGTTTTTTGATAGACCGAGGAAAAAGCCGATGGGCGTGCCGAGGATGAGTGCGATGGCATAGCCCTGGGCGACGAGTTTGAGCGAGAGCCATGCGAAACGGAGGATGCCTTGGTCGAGTTCGCCACGCTTGGCGAATGGCTCGACGATGTAAGGCTTGCTGGCGGTCCAGGTTTCCGTGGGTGACGGGAGGTTTTTGGAAAGGCCGAAGCGTTCGGTCTTGGTCACCTTGTCGCCCCAGTCGTCCACGGAGATGGTGGTCTTGCCATGACCGGCGATGGCCGCCCAGCCGCCGAGGCAGATGAGCAGGGCGATGGCGGGAAGCAGGATGGCGTCGAGTTTGAGCTGGTAGAAGAGTTTCATGGAATGTGGCGGGAGTGATGGAGGATGGAGGATGGACGCGGACCGTTCAGAGCGGTCCGCCTCCGGGAATTCGTGCGGAATCAATTCCGCGCTCCAATTGAGTCAACCTTTGAGGGTCTTGACTGCGAAGGAGGCGGCGTAGGCTTCCATATCGCCGGCGGGATCGAAGACGGAGCCGTCGAAGAGCGTTTCCTTGTCATGGTTAGCTCCGGAGTGGGTGTAACCGATTTCCTTCATGGCTTCCTCGTAGACATCGGCGCGCATGACCTGTTTGGCGACTCCTTCGTAGTCGGGCGCGCCATCGGTGAAGCCCCAGCGGCGGAGCTGGGTGATCCACCACTTGCCGTATTTCAACTGCGGATAGTTGCAGTTGCGCTCGCTGAAGATCATGTAGTGGGGATCGCGGAACTTGCGGCCGTCGCCCATGTCATACTTGCCTTGCAGACGGGGCAGGAGTGCTTCCGGCGGACAGTTGATATAAGTCGGGGCACTGACAATTTTCGCCTGCTCGGGGCGGTTGTCCATGACGTCGAGCCATACGCTGGCTTCGTGAAGCGCCTTGAGCACGGCCTTGACGGTCTTGGGATTCTTCTCGGCGTATTCTTCGGTGAAGGCACAGACCTTTTCCGGGTGATCCTTCCAGATGTCCTGGGTGTTGATGGCGGTGAAGCCGATGTCGTCCTTGATGGTCTTGGCGTTCCATGGCTCGCCGACGCAGAATCCGTCCATTTTTCCAGCCTGCATGTTAGCCACCATCTGCGGCGGCGGGATGGTGATCAGGGAAATGTCGGCGGATCCTCCCGAAGCGTCACCGGGATTGATGCCACCGGCGGCGAGCCAATAACGGATCCACATGGCGTGGGTGCCGGGCGGGAAGGTCATGGCGAACTGCATCGGCGAGCCGGCGGCCTTGGCGGCATCGACAAGCGGCTTGAGGGCTTTCGGATCGGCGGCGACCTTGCCTTTGAGGGAATTGCTCAGGCTGATGGACTGGCCGTTGCGGTTGAGCAACCAGGGAGCGATCATCGGCTTTTTCGGCGCTCCGCCGAGGCCCATGGTGGAGGCGATCGGCATGCCGATCAGCATGTGGGTCGACTGGATGTCGCCGTTGGCCAGCGAATCGCGGATGGCTGCCCAGCTCGCGCCCTTGGTGACGGTGGAGTTGATGCCGTATTTCTTGAACAGCCCTTTTTCATGGGCGATGACGATGGGCGAGCAGTCGGTTAGAGCAATGATGCCGAAGTTGACGTTCGGGGATTCCGGGGCGTCGCTGGCGGTTTGCGCGCCGAGCCAGCCGGTGGGGAGGCCGGAGGCGAGCAGGCCGAGCGCGGAGGTCTTGGTGGAAACGGAAAGGAATTTCCGGCGGGATAGCGATTGGTTTGGTTCCATGGTGCTTGATGGTGTCGCTTGCAATTGAAGCGGCATGGATGCCAAGGCGGACGTTATGGAAGCGACTTCACGGAGGTGGCTTCATCGTCTGCATGAGATGAGTTCATGCGTCCTGGGAGCACAGGGTCGCCGCGTGAAACAGATCTTCCCGGTAGATCCGGGACAGCGATCCGGCGGTGACATCCGGGAGGGTGCCGATGGCGCGGAGGCCGGCGAGAACCCAGGAGGCCTTTTCGACGGTGGGGCAATTTACTGAATCACCGTGAAACACGTGGAAGGAGGATGCGCTGGTGGACCCGACTCCGGTGTTGAAATAACTACCGAGGCTGTTTCTGAGGACCTCCTCCGAAGCGCCGGTGTATTCCTTCATGGCGAGAATCGAAATCATGTCATTTCGGAAGGCCGGGTCCTGACAGAGTTTGCAGGCATCCAACAAGGCCGCGACGAGCACGGTGGAGTCGTCCTTGCGCTCGCGCAGGAATTTGCCGGACACTAACAGCACCTTCTCGGGATGCCCGTGTGAAAGATCCGAGGAAGTGGCCGGACACCATCCATAGCCATCCAGGATGGACTCCGAGTTCCAAGGCTCACCGACACAATAGCCGTCGATGTGACCCGCCTTGAGGTGGCGAGGCATGAGTGGCGGTGGCAGGAAAATGATCTCGACGTCGGCAGGACAGGACAACCCGTAGCGCCGCAGCCATTGATAGAGCAGGATGTGGTGGGACGAGAAACGATGGGTGGCGGCGAGGGTGAACGGGCGGTCCTTTTTCCAGGAATTCGTGAGATAGGCTGGCAGACCTTCCCCTTTTCCGATGTCAGCAGAACTCAGTTCCGAAGAAAGCGTGATGGCATTCCCGTGCAGGTTGAGTATCAGCGGGACGGCGACTTCGCAGCGCAACTCGCTGAAGCCCATGCCAAGCGCGAAGGCGATCCCCGCGATGGACTGCGCTGCGTCCAGTTCTCCGTAAAACATCCGGTCTCTGACACTGGCCCAGCCGAGTTCGCGGGAGAGCGTGACATTCAATCCATATCTCGCGAAAATCCCGGTTTCCATGGCCACCGCGATGGGCGCGCAATCACTCAGCGGAACGAATCCGAGCCGGATGGGAAAGTTGCTTTTCTGCTGCCGTTCATGAAAATTCATCGCGGCCGGATAAGCGCGTGGAATGCCAAAGGCGGCAATTTGGCACAACCAATGCTCATTTAACGGTGGATTTCAATGAAAGTGATTCATCTATGGACTGGGTTCCGGATTTAAGGCAACTGCGTGCTTTTGTCGCGGTCGTGGAGGAGGGGAGTTTCACGCTTGCCGCCCGCCGCATCTTCGTGACCCAGTCGGCGGTCAGTCATTCGTTGAGGACGCTTGAGGAGCAGCTCAACTGCCGCCTGCTCGACCGGACCGGGAAGCGGGTGGCGGTGACGGCGGAGGGCGAGTTGCTCTTAAGGCGCTGCAAGCGGGTGATTTTCGAGCTGGAGCAGGCCAGCCGTGATCTCGACGGCTTGCGCCGCTGGGGGCAGACACGCATCCGGATCGGCGCGCCGCACAGCCTCTGTCATTTTTTGATTCCTGCGGTCCTGCGAGAATTCCGGGATTGTTTTCCGCGCTGTGAGCCGGTGATCGAAGCCGGCGATACGACTGTGCTGCTAGACCGTCTGGCGAGTGCGGATCTCGATCTCGTGGTCGGTCTCAAGCCGCGGGGAAAGGGCGACGATGGATACCGGCCGATGTTTCATGACCGGCTCGCGTTCGTGGTCTCGCCGTTCCACCCGTGGGCGGTCGACAGTTCGTCGGTGTTAGCGACCATCAACGACCACCAGTTCATCATCTACGCCAAGGCGACCGAGACCCACCGGCTGATCGAAGAATGGCTTGAGCAAAAGGGTGGCCGCGGAAAGAAGCCACTGGTGCTCGGTGACATGCAGGCGATCAAGGAAATGGCGAAGCTGGGCATTGGCGTGGGCGTGGTGGCTCCCTGGGTCGCGGCCCGCGAGGTCGATGACGGGAGCTTGAAAGTGGTGGACATCAACGAACCGGGGATCGAGCGCGAGTGGGGGGTTTTTCATTCTCCAAAGCGTGAACCCAGCCTGGTGGAGGAGGCGTTCATCGGTCTTTGCGAAATGGCGTTCGCTGCGATGCCCGGCACGGTCGTCGGAACATCAAAGGCCGTTCCGCTTGAGCGGAACGACCCTCCAGGATCATCTGTTATCTAATAGAACCTATTTAGAACACGTAGTTGAGCTCGATGGTGAACCGGATTGTGTCCGGGACGCCGCCGGCGTTGACGAGGAACGAGTCACCTTCCGATTCGAAGAACGCGAATTTGGCGATGGCGGTGAAGTTTTCGTTGAACTTCTTCACCAGCATCGAGTCGTATTCCCAGCCGTAACCGGTGGAGATCTCGTCGTCACCGAAGATATGGAAGGCGTTGGTCCACTTGATTCCGAAGAAAATGGGAATCGTATGGGAGGCATACACGTCGGTGAGACCGTTGTGGTTGCCCTCGAGCCGGCCGCCGATAAAGGCGTCCGCCCAGCCGTTGAAGGCATGCACCGTCGCCAGCGGGGTCTTGAAGCCGGCGTTGAGCTGCTCCACTCCCAGGCTAACCGACTGGGTGCCGAATTTTTTGGTGGCGATGGCGTGAAAGTAAAGTGCGTCGTCATCCGCGCCGAAGCCGGCCTTGTCCTGCCAGGCCATTTCACCGTAGAGAGTGAGCCCGAGAACGTCGCCTGTCGCACTGACGCCGAAGGTGTTATTGTCCCAATTTTCCTTGTCCTCGAACTCCATCAGATAGGAGTAAGCGCCGAGGGTGAGGCCCTTGATGCCGGTGTAGGAAGCGTTGAACAAACCGGTGGTGGTGCCGATATCCTCGACGTTGGAAAAAATTCTGGCAGGTTTGGTGGCTGTTGGAGCGACGGCGACGAGCTGGCCATCCGCCTGTGATCCGAAGATCCGGTTGACCCGGTCCAGATAGGCGACGTTGAGTGTCAGGCCGTCGATCGATTTGTTAGCCACACTGATGGCGTCGAACGTCTGCTCGTTCTGGCGCCAGCCGACGTTGCCGATGAAGGCGGCATTGTCATAAATCATCTTCTGCCGACCGATTTTCGCGTCCGTGTCAAAGCCTTCGTATCGCACGAACGCCTGGTTGAGCTCCGCGTTGCGCGGATCCGCGATGACGGTGTTTTTGGGGTCGTATGGGTAGGCGTCCGGACCGGCACCGGCATTCGAGTCCGACCCTGCGACCTGGGTGAACTCGCCTTCGGCGAGAAGACTCAAGCCGTTCCATTTCATGGTTTTAAAGCCGACGCGTTCACGGACGGAGAGTGAGTTGGAATCGTCCAGCGGGGATACGTTCCCATACTCATAGCGGGCGCGGATATCGATGAGCGGCTTGATCCACGGCTCGGGTTCGGGGGCGATGGAGGTTTCCAAATCGGGACTTCCCGCATGTAGCAGGCCGGCGGTGGACAGGAATAATGCGAACTTTGTTTTCATGGATGACGGTGGTTGTTTTCAGCTTACGAGCTCGTCCGGAATGAAGCGGGATACCTGCCATGCCCCGCGGGAATGGAATTCCGCGGGTGAAAGGAGTTTCCGCGCGGAATGAGGGCGAGTCATCCGGCCGCCGGTCAGCCCTGATGCCGCCCACGCCGGAACGGCAGCGCCAGCAGGGAGAAAAACAGGATCGCGATGCCCTGCATCGACAGCAGATACCACGGCCACGGTCCCAGCTGGTCAATCAGGCTCGGATTGTCGGGAGGGCGTGAGGCAAACGCGAAATTACTTCCTAGCAGGCGGTTCGCGGCCATCGCGGACGCCAGATAGACGATCGACCAGGCGTAAATTTCCAGCAGCCCTCTCCATAGCGGTTGCTTCGGCCGCCATCCATCCACCAGTGGCAGATAGAGCGCCGCTGTCACCACGGCGAAGTGATGCACGAAAAACATCAGGTACGGTCCCGACGGAAATCCGACGGTGAGCGCCGGCGTCAGCAACCCCTGCAAGGTCGCGGCCAGCCCCCAGAAATACGTCAGCGCGCAGGCCAGCGGGCGCTTGGTGATCAATGCGATGCCCGCTGTGATCGCGGCGATGTCGCACAAGTGGAACGGCAGGAAGTTGTCGATGGATTTGTCCCCTTCGAGCGACCACCAGGCCATCAGGCTGAGCGGATAGACGCTCAGATTCAGGAAGGCTAACAGCGCGGTGGCCAGCTTCCGGCCATTCCCACCCCGGCGGCCGACGAGGATGAAAGCGGCCGCCACCAATGCGCCCGCGCCGAGCGCCGCCCAGTGTTGTTGCGTGAAGGGATGGAACGGAGTCGGCATGAGCAATCGCGGTTCAGTGGACGCCGATCTCCGCCATCGCGGGCTGCTGGTTGAGGAAAATTTCGCGGGCGATGGCCTGCACCTGCGCATCGGTCACCGCCATCACGGTGGCCCGCCAATCGGCCGGAGAGGGGATGTGACCGAAGTCCAGCAAGCCCTCGCCCGCCCATGCCGCGTGGGAGCCCGTGGACTCGAAGGAGAGCTTGCTCTGCGCGATGGTCAGCCGCTTCGCCCGGTCAAGCTCGCCGGGGCGGGGTCCGTTAGTCACGAGGTCGTCGATTTCCCGATGGATGCAGGCGAGCGCCTCCTCGCGCGACTCGGGGTCGAGGCCGGCGCTGATTTCAAACGCCCCCGTCTCATGGAAAAACGTCACGTCACTGCCGATCTGATAGCACAGCCCGCGCTCCTCGCGCAGTTCGAGAAAGAGCCGCGAGCTGGCCGACTCCGCCAGCATCGAACTCAGCATCCGCAGCGCGTGGCGTGACTCGGAATGACGGCCCGGGGTGTGCCAAGCCAGCGCCAGTTGGAGCTGGTCCGTCTCGCGATCGTCGGTGACGGCAAGCGGAACCGCATCCGGCTTGCTGAACGGTGCCGCCTCTTCCCCGGCGCGAAATCCATGCGTCGGCAAATGGGGGAGCAGGATGTCCTCCACCGCGGCCATCGTGAACGGACCGGCCACCGCGATCACGATATCCTCGCGGAAATGGTGGTGGTTGCGAAATGCTAACAACGTATCGCGGTGGATTTGCGCGATCGACTCGTCGGTGCCCGAGATTGGATTGCCCAGCGGATGTCCGGGCCACAGCGCCGCGGAAATCAGGTCGCCGATGTGATCCGACGGGGATTCCTTGTACATCGTGATTTCCTCGCCGATGACTTCCCGTTCGAGGGCGATTTCGGCTTCCGGAAACGTGGCGTGCCAGACCATGTCGCAGAGCACTTCCACCAGCACCGGCAACATGTCCGCCTCGCCGCGGGCTTCGTAGACCGTCTGGTCTTCCGAGGTGCAGGCGTTGAGCTGGCCACCGGCGTTTTCGATTTCAAAGCTCAACTCGCGGGCGCTCCTGCGCTCCGTGCCTTTGAAAACCATGTGCTCGACGAAGTGTGCCAGCCCGGCCGGGAGGTTCGATTCATCACGGCTGCCGGCCGGAATGTAACTCGAGAGTGCCGCGCATTCCGAGTCGGCCACCGTCGCCACGGCGAGTCGGGGACCATTGGAAATTTGTCTCCATTCGTAAGGTGCCTTGCTCATCGTAAAAGGGCCTCCCCCAGCGCGAGATCC
>JBGSTM010000257.1:0-12570 GCA_041736495.1 Akkermansiaceae bacterium | reverse complement strand
ATGATCGGTCACGCGGGCCTGGAGTCGGTGGATGAAAAGGCGGTGCTCGCCTACGTGGTGGCGGTGAAGACGGAGCGCGGCGAGGAATGAACGGGGCCGCCGAGCTGCTGGCGTTCGCCGGGGTGATGGCGTTGGGCCAGTTCAGCCCCGGACCGGACATGATCCTGCTGACGCGGACGGCGCTGAGATCCGGCGGGCGGGCGGGGGTAAAAATGGCTTTGGGAATCGCATGCGGGTTGTGCGTTCACGCCACCTTGGCGGTGGGCGGGCTGGCGATGGCGCTGGAGCGCGTGCCAGTGTTGTGGGAAGCGCTCAGGTGGGTGGCGGCGATCTATCTGATATGGCTCGCGTGCCGGATCTTCAGGGATGCGTTTGTCGTTTGGCATTCCGGCGGCCCGGCGGAGTCGATGGCCGCGGCCCCGGTCGCAAACCCATTTCTGCGGGGGTTCTTCTGCAATCTCCTGAATCCAAAAGCCGCGCTTTTTCTAGCAGCGGTGGCGACGCCGTTCCTGAGTGGGGATCGACCGGGATGGTGGCCGCTGGCGCTGTGGGGGATCATGGTGGGGCAGGCGGGGATCCTTTGGTCGTTGTGGGCGGGCTTGCTGCAATGGAGCCCTTTGCGGACTTGTTATGGGAGGGCCGCGATATGGATCGACGCCGCGTTCGGAGTTGTGCTTTCAGCGCTGGCGGTCCGCCTGATGACCGGTTGAACGAAAAAGGCCTCGCGGAAGTGCGAGGCCTTTTTGAGATTGTGGATTATGAAACCTGATCAGTCGTATTTCGGTTTCTTGTGCTGGCTGAAATAGCCGTCACCGACATACATGTTGGCCGGGTAATCCGGCAGCGGACCAGCGTCCGGCGGAAGCGGGATGCTGCCGACCGAGGAGTCCTCGGGTTGCGAATAGGAGATGCTGACCGGGGTTCCCACTTTCACGAGTTGAAAAAATTTCGGGGCGAGATTCTCATGCATTCGGATGCATCCATGGGTGCACGGGTGGTGTTTGACCCAGCCGGTGTGGAATCCGTAGGCCGGTTTGAATTCGCACCAATAAGGCATCGGCGTGCCCTTGAACGAGTAGCCCGCCGGTCGGGAGCTGAGCATGGTTTTCTTGACGTCATTCCCCTTGTAGGCGTAGCCGTGGGTGTTGGCGCGGCGCTTCGCTTCCTTGTTGAAGATCGTGAAGTTGCCGGAAGGAGTGGGAGATGAGGGAGTTCCCACGGAGACGGGCATCGCAAGCAGGACGTCCGAGCCCTCCATCACGTAGACCCGTTGTTTGCTGAGCGAGACCTTGACCTTCACGGCGCTTGGGTTGCTCGGAAGCTTGGTGGGAAGGTCGTAGGCATGATAGGCGCCGAGACCACGCCCACCACCGGAGGGTGCGTTCGCACAGGACGAGAAAAAAGCGGCAGTGGATAGCGCTGCGGCAATGGTGAGGAGTGATTTGAAATTCATGATGACTTGGGCTTGGGGGAGGATTGCGCTCAACGGAAAAATTGCAAGCCAAGGTGTGCTCGAATCGGTCACCGGAGCCGCTCCCAGGCATCGACGCGGCTGTTGATGAACCAGACGGACGCGACGCGGCGCGGGATGTAAACGATCTCGGGGCCGAGGCCAAATCCCACCCCGGGATGGCCCCACCGCCCGCGGGGACCATAGCGGCCGTGGACGAATCCATAAGGGCCGCCGCCGAATCCGGTCGTGTGCACCGGCACGGAAGTCACATAATCCCAGCGCTCCGTGATTTGTGAATCAATGGATCCCTCGAAACGCTGGTCCGGAAATCCCCACGCGAGCATGACGGCGTCGCCCGACATGCCTCGGTCGATCTGGCCTTGCGAGACGAGTGACTGCTCGCGCTTGTCGAGCGCAGCGAATTTTTCCGGATATCTCTCAATGCGCGCCTGTGGCGTGGACGGGGCGCATGCGGAGAAAACGAGGCTCAGCAGGAGCAGTGGAATGAAGAGTTTCATCGGGCGAGCGTAAGTCGACCGTCATGGAAAAGCAACGACCCGGGCCATGATTTTCAAGAAGCGCGGAAACGGGCTTGCCAACTGCGAAGCCGACGCCGCAATCTTTCGCCGAACATTTTTCCCGATTACCCCATGTCCGAACTTCTTGAAGATGATGATCTCACCAGCGCATTGAAAAAATGCCCGGAGTGGGACTATGAAAAAAAAGCAATCACCCGTTCCATCGAGTTCGAGGAGTTCATGGACGCGATTGATTTCGTGAACGATCTCGCCGAAATCGCGGAAGAGGCGCAACACCATCCGGACATCACCATCAAGCACACGAAGGTGACGCTCAAGCTGACGACCCACGACGCCGGCGGGGTGACCGAGCTCGACATCGAGCTGGCACAGCGCGTGGACAATCTGGTAGATTGAGGCATCTGTTAACTTTCATGGCAGAGTCGTCCGCGCGGATGACTCTGCTTTTTTGCGTTCAACGGGGGAGCATCAGCTCCTCGTCCTTGAAGCCGGTGATTTTTCCGAGGCCCTTGAGCAGACTGCGCAAGGTGAAGAAGAGGAATACCAGAATGGGCACGCCGATGACCGCGAATCCCCAACCGGTCACGCGGGCGATGATGGCGTTGTATTTTTCAAGGGCGTCGATGGCGGTGGCGTCGAAGCCGTGGAAAAACCATTGGGCGAGCGCGAGATTCATCAGCGAGCTGAGGAAGAACGAGGCGGCGAACAGCTTGGTGGCGCCTAGCAGCAGCTTGGCGTAGTCGGCCTGCGCGGAAACCTCGGCGACGCGCTTTTCGATCTTCGGGATGTCGAAGATCGAGTCGTTGTAAAGAAAGACGCGGATCAACGGGGTGGCCGAGCGGTGGGAAGTTAGAATCGCGATCCCGAGCACCAGTGGAATGAGCGCCTCCTTGATGCCGAAGAGAATGCCGGCGTTGGGTTTTACGGTACCGTCCTGGTTCCACAGATAGAGGGTCAGTCCGCCGGAGAGAAGCACGGAGATCAGGCCGAGGGCGGAGAAGAAGTTGCCCTTGCGGGTTTTCATGAAGTGCCAGACGCCGTAGGCGAGCGGCATGGCCAGCGCGATGATCATCGCCCAGAGCGGGCCGATGTGCCACGGGCGGGCGACTTTTCCGAGCCGCTCCTGCAGGTCGGGATCCTTGCTGAGATAACTCAGGATCAACACGGGGATGATCACATTGATCAGGATGTTCGCGAGCGGGTGTTCCTTGGTGGATTGTGTTGGGGCGGCCATTGACGGCAGAAACCAATCAGGTCGCAGGGGACGGTGAAATCAAAAAAACGGGCGATGAAGTCCGCATCTGCGGGGGCGATAGATTCCCATTTCAAGCTGCAACTTAAACTCAGGGATACGCGGAGGGCTTCCCTGACTCTCATAACTTCGTTGTGACACCGGTCCCGCCGGTGAACATTTTTTGAAATTATGGGTCATTGACGAAAGGCTTGAGCGTGTAAGTATCAGGTCATGAAAACTTATACAGCGGTCATCGAGAGGGATTCCGTCACAGGTCTACTCATCGGATATGTGCCGGGTTTTCCGGGAGCGCACTCTCAGGCGGAGACGATGGATGAACTCAACGAGAACCTTCGGGAGGTGATCTCCATGCTGCTGGAAGACGGGGAACCGCAGCTTGAGGCGGAATTCATCGGAACGCAGAACGTCGCAGTCGCCTGACCATGGGTTCACTTCCTGTTCTCAAACCCTCTGAAGTTTGCCGTTTGCTGGAAGGCCACGATTTCGTAGCGGTTCGCCAGCGTGGCTCTCATGTTCAATACCGCCACGCGGATGGCCGGGGTACGACGGTTCCGGTGCACAAGGGGAGGGACCTCGCTCCACCATTGCTCCGGCAGATCGCCCGTGATGTCGGAATGACGGTGGAGGAGTTGATTTCCCAACGCTGACGCCTTTTCCATTTCATTGCATTGGGGAACACAAAAAAGCGGAGCCATTTCTGACTCCGCCTTGGATGATGGAAGTGGCCGACCGAGGCCGGCGCTCATAAGAATTAGACCGTGCCGAAGATGGTCTTGCCGGTGGACTTGAGGTCGTCACAGGCCTCTTTCATGCGCACGCAAAGACTTTGCTCGCCCTTCTTCAGATAGGAGCGCGGGTCGTAGTTTTTCTTGTCGCCGACTTCGCCGTCGATCTTGAGCACGCCTTCGATGTTCTGGCACATGTGGGTCACGATCGGGCGGGTGAACGCGTATTGCGTGTCTGTGTCGATGTTCATCTTCACCACGCCGTAGTCGAGGGTTTCGCGGAGGTCGCTCTCGGAAGTGCCGGATCCGCCGTGGAAGACGAGGTCCATTTCGGCAGCCGCGCCGTGCTTGTCCATGACCGCCTTCTGGCCGTCCTTGAGGATGGAGGGCTTGAGCTTCACCGCGCCTGGCTTGTAGGCGCCATGGACGTTGCCGAAGGTGGCGGCGAAAAGGAAGCGGCCGATTGGCTGGAGCGCTTCGTAGACTTCGACCATGTCTTCCGGGGTGGTGTAGAGTTTTTCAATCGGGAGGCCCGAGGTGTCGTGGCCGTCTTCCTCACCACCGACGCAGCCGGCTTCGACTTCGAGGATGATGCCGAGTTCGGCGCACTCCTTGAGCAGCTTCTTTGAGATTTCGAGGTTTTCCTCGAGAGGCACGACGGAGCCGTCGAACATGTGGGATTGGAAAAGCGGGCCCTTGCCCTCGGCGATGCGCTTGCGGGAGGCTTCGAGCAGCGGCTTGAGGAAGCTGTCGACCTTGGCGGGGTGGCAGTGGTCGGTGTGGAGGGCGATGAGCACGTCGTATTTCTCAGCGAGGAGATGGCAGGCTTCGGCAAGCACGATCGCTCCAAATGCCGCGTCTTTCACCGCGGTGCCGGATGCGAACTCGCCGCCGCCGGTGGATACCTGGATGATCCCGTCGGATTTCGCTTCTGAGAATGCTTTCAGCGCACCGTTGATGGTGGGCAGCGAGGTGACATTGATGGCGGGGTAGGCGTAGCCACCCTTTTGGGCGGCGTCCAACATGGCGCGATATTGCGCGGGGGTAGCGATTGGCATGGCGGCATTTCCGTATGCAAGTGCCGGGCCAAGGACAAGCCCGGAATCCGGGGATTTCTTCACGGTGATCGGGCTTGTAGCTTGCCAATCGATCGGCGGCGGGGTTGTTTTCAGCATATTCCGATGACTTCCCCTCAATCAATTGTCTGTAAGCCAACGCCTTGGTTTCTCCTTCGCGCGCTCGTGATGCTGCTGATGTTCGGGGTTTTCGCGGTGCTTTTCTACATCGATGGTTCCACCGGATACCGGAAAAAGAACGAGAGTTTCTATCTTCGGAAAGCCTTCCAGACTGCGAACGACGAGTTTTCGAAAATGAATTCCAGCGGATCGCTCACTGCGGAGGCTTGGAAACGCCATGCGGAGACGCAGAACGTCGAACTTCCGGAGGATCGCTCGATCCTGCCCGCCTCGTTGGAGACGCCCATGCCGTGGCCTCCCATCCTCCATGATTTCGATCGCATGAAGCCATTGCAGTGGAACATTCTGTGGCGGGAATACTCGAAAGAGCGCGGGCTCGCCGCCTCCGTGGATGAGCCCTACGATGCCCAGAAAATCAAGGAGCAGTGGATCGTTTTCACGATTTGCTCGGCGCTGGCGGTGGCTGCCGCGTTTTTCCTGATACGCACGGTCAACCGCTCGATTTCCGCGGATGACGAGGCCCTGACGGATCAAAAGGGCAAGCGGGTCCCCTTCACGGATTTCAAAACCCTCGACCTCCGCAAGTGGGATACGAAAGGGCTCGCTTTCATCGACTACGAAGGGGCTTCCGGAAAGGGTCGGATCCGTGTCGACGGACTGACTTACGGTGGTTTCAAAAAGGAGAATGACGAGCCGGCCGAACGCCTGATGCAGAGGATCCGCTCGCGTTTTTCCGGGGAAATCATCGAATACGCCCCGGTCGCCGATCATGAATCCAACAACGACCAATCCACCCCGGCGTGATTGAATTTCCCCGGATCCGTGCTTTTCCGCTTTTGATTCGTTTTCGGGATTGCCAAGTCCGGCCAGCACGCGATAACCAACCCCAACGCCAACATTCAACAACAGCAACTCATGTCAGATAAAAGTATCGAAGCTCGTGTAAAGGACATCATCGTGGACCAACTTGGCGTCAACGCTGATCAAGTGACAACCGAAGCCAAATTCGTGGAAGACCTCGGCGCCGATTCGCTCGACACCGTGGAACTCGTGATGGCTTTCGAAGAGGAATTCGACATCGAAGTGCCGGACGAAGAAGCTGAAAAGCTCCAGGCGGTGGGTGACGTGGTGACTTACATCACCAGCCAGCAAGCCTGATTCCGGTAGGCGGACGCTTTTTGGAAAGGGCGGGCTCCTCCAGGGTGTCCGCCCTTTTCTTTGCAATGTCCCGGATCCGGGTGACACTCCACTGCCCATGCACTCGCAAGACGACATCCACTACGCGCTGGAAACGACGAAGGTTCTTCGTGAACCTGACCGCCGGATAGATACCTTCGGCGAGACCCGCTTCGAGTTCCAGCTCATCAGCGAGCTGATGGACCGCAGCGGGGAAGTTAGGATCCGCACCGGCGAGGTCGAGGCCATGCGCCCGCGGATTCTGCGGCCTTCCGCTTACAACGAGGTCCAGCTCGATGGATTCGACCCATCCGCCAGAGCCCGTTTCGACAAGCTCGTCGACAAGCTCAAGGCCGAGGGCAAGGACCTCGCGTTCCTGCAATACGGCTTCCAGTTCAAGCGCGGACAAGTGCACGAGGAGATCATCCATGACACCATGGATGCCGTCCGCGAGCGGGTGCTGGAGGACATCCGCCGCACTGGGAATCCCGCCCGCGCCGTCATCGAGGGCGTGGACGACGCCTGGGAGATCTCCATCCTCAAGTTCTCCTTTGAAATGATCCTCCGTTCGCACGAGATCAACGCCTTCGATTTCAAGCGGCGCGGCCTGATCTAACATCCATCGATTCTCCCCCATGAGCCTCTGGACGGTTTTCAAGATCCTCGCCGGCTTGTGTGTTCTGGTGGTCATGGCGTTCACCGGAATGCTCGCCTATCATGTGGTCGTCAGACCGCTTGGCGGTGTCTTCGAGCAGATCATTCCCAATCCCGCCGAGGTCGTGGGCAGACAGCCGGACGCGGACTTCGCGAAAATGCTCGATTCCGCCGAGCTTCCCGACATCGATCCCGGCGAAAAGGCGTTCAGCAAGGCCCACGAGTTGCTCGCTCTCGGGAAAATCGACGATGCCCGTGAAAAGCTCATCGACATCGTCAATCGCTTCCCTTCCTCCACCTCCGCACCCATCGCCCGCCGCATCGTCGGTGAGATGAACCTCGACGAAATCCTCTCCACCACCGAAATGGAGGGGAAAAAAACCCATGTCGTCAAACGCGGGAACTCCTTCCTCGGCATCGCCGCGGAGTATAAGACGACCTTGGACATGATCCTCCACCTCAACGGCATGATGGAGCTCAAAAACCTCCAGCCCGGCGAGGAACTCATCGTCATGCCACTGGAATTCCGCCTTCTCATCGAGCCACAGCGCAAGGCACTCTCCCTGTGGGACGGCCCAAGGTTTATTCGTGAATACCCCATCCTGCATCTGGGAACCTCCGGCAAATTGCCCCCCGGGAAGACCAAAATCGGTTCGAAATCCGCCGAGCTCGACGGACACTCGGTCGCCCCTCAATCCAAGGACTATCGGGCGGCGGAAAAAGTCATCCAACTCGCCAAACCCTCTCTTCAGATCCGCGGGGCTCCGGAATCCAGCAGCGACTTCCCGAACGGCATCGCCCTGCTGCCCCAGGACATGGAAGAAGTCAGCCTCCTCACCCGCGTCGGCAACGAAGTCGAAATCCGCTAAGCCCGGACCGCGGAATCCAGAGTCTGCGATAGCAGACAGATCAAAAACGAGGCGAAGCCCATCCCGGCTGGCCCCTAGGCAATTCATTCCGGCTTTCATTCATACATCCTCTTCCCATCAGCGTTCAATGTTGGACGTTCAATGTTCGATGTTTCTCCGCCCCCATCTCCGGACTTGCATCTTCCCAACCGAATCCCGAACCTCCCGCTTTCAACCATGCAGCTCCTCGAATTCGAAAAACCCGCCGCCGAGCTCGAACGCGAACTCGAGAAACTCCGCGCCAAAGCGGCCTCCCAAAACATCGACATGTCCGAGGAAATCTCCACCATGGAGGCCAAACTCGCCGCAACCCGGGCCGTGATTTATAAAAACCTAACTCCGTGGCAGCGCGTTCAGATCGCCCGCCACACGAAACGTCCGTTCATGCTCGACTACGTCTCCCTCGCCTTCACGGACTTCTGCGAGCTCCACGGAGACCGCCACATCGGCGATGACGCGTCCATGCCCGGCGGATTCGCCCGCATCGGTGGCAAACGCGTGATCGTCATCGGCCACCAGAAAGGCCGCGACACCAAGGAAAACCTCAAGCGCAACTTCGGTAGCGCCCACCCGGAAGGCTACCGCAAGGCCATGCGCCTCATGAAGATCGCCGAGAAATTCGGCCTGCCGGTCATCACCATGATCGACACCCCGGGCGCCTTCCCCGGCATCGGCGCGGAAGAGCGCAACATCGCCGAAGCCATCGCCTTCAACCTCCGGGAAATGATGCTGCTCAAGGTCCCCGTCATTGCCATCGTCCTCGGCGAGGGTGGGTCCGGCGGGGCGCTCGGCATCGGCGTCGCCGACCGCGTCATCATGATGGAAAACGCCTACTACTCCGTCATCAGCCCGGAAGGCTGCGCCGCCATTCTCTGGAAGCACCGCAAACACGCGCCCGAAGCCGCGGAAGCCATGAAACTCGTCGCCCCCGACCTCATGAAACTCGGCCTCATCGACGACGTCATCGACGAGCCCACCGGCGGCGCCCACCACGACCACCAGGCCTCCGCCGAAGCCTTCCGCGACAAGGTGCTCTTCCACATCGAGGAACTTTCCAAACTCCCCACCGAGCAGCTTCTCAACGAACGCTACGCGAAATTCCGCAACTTCGGCGAGTGGCAGGGGAAATAACCGTTTTTCCAACTATCAATCCAACATGGCCACCAGGGTAGGAGTGATCGGCGCGGGCGGCATGCTGCAACACCACGCGGCCGGCTTCCGTCTGGCAGGCGCGGAAATCGCCGCCGTGGTCGATCCCGCACCCGGCGCGGCCGCCAGGGCAGCGGAAAAATGGGGCATTCCCCACGCCTATGAATCCGTCGATGCCATGCTCGCGGAATGTAGGGAACTCGACGCCGTCAGCATCATCGTCCCCAACAAATTTCATGCTCCGCTCGCACTCCAGTGCCTCAAGGCGGGCAAACACGTATTCTGTGAGAAACCGCCCGCGCTCAAGGCCTCCGAGGTCGAAGAAATGATCGTCGCCGCCGGCGAAGCCGACAGGAGGCTGATGTTCAACTTCAACAACCGCGCCCGCCCCGAATCACGGGCGATGAAGCGCTACTGCGATGACGGCACCGTCGGCACCATCAACTCCGCCCAGGCGAAATGGATCCGCCGCACCGGCATCCCCGGCTTCGGCGGGTGGTTCACCACCAGGGAACTATCAGGCGGCGGACCGGTCATCGACCTGCTCCACATGATCGACCTGGCGCTCCATTTCATGGGCTATCCGGAACCGGCATACGTGCTGGCCAACACCTTCGACACCTTCATCACCGACAAGGAATTCAAAGGCCCCTGGGGCATCCCTGATCGCGCCGACGGCATCAATGACGTCGAGGCCGCCGCCCACGGATTCGTCACCTTCAAGACCGGCCAGGTCCTCACCCTCCAGGTCTCCTGGGCGGAAATGGTCAAGCGCGAGGAGGCCTCCGTCGTCTTCCAGGGCACCCGGGCCGGTGGCAAGGTCGAGCGCCTCTACGGCCGTGACGGGCTCGATGATTCCAACATCGACACCTGCGAACTCTACGTTCAGGAAAACGGCAACAAGGTGAACCGCACCATCATCACCACCGCCTGCCCGGACATGGGCCGCAGCAGCTCCGCCTGCAACTTCATCGAAGCCATCGAAGGCAAGGCCGAACCGCTCAACACTCCCATCGAGGCGCTGCGGCTGATGCGGATCATCGACGCGATCTATCAATCCGCCGCCACCGCGCGCCCGGTGGCCATCTGACGGTTAGGCAGCTCCAGGCGCGAAAGAATTCCATTTCCATCCGTATCCACAGAATCTCAACCAAGAAAACCAAACATTATGTCCAATAAACCGCTCAATATCGGTCTGGTCGGAGGAGGCAAGGGTGCCTTCATCGTGAACCCGCATCAGAAAGCCATTCACATGGACGGCACCCGCCGCATCGTCGCGGGAGCGCTGTTTCCCGACCCCGTGATCGCCCTGGAGGAAGCCGCCAACTGGGCCTATCCGATCAAGGGTTATGCCTCCTATGACGAGATGATCGCCGCCAACGCGACTCTGCCCGATGACGAAAAGCTCGACTACATCCTCATCGTCACTCCCAACTTCGTGCACTTCGACCCTGCGATGAAGGCGATGAAGGCCGGCATCGCCGTGTTCTGTGAGAAACCACTTTGCCTCAACCTCGAGGAAGCTAACGAACTGGTGAAGACTTCCCGCGAACTCGGCGTGCCTTTCGCGGTGGCCCACACCTACCTCGGTCACTGGACCACGCGTTTCAGCCGTTACATCGTGGAAAGTGGATTGCTGGGCGACGTCCGCTGGGTGGACAGCTACTACATCCAAGGCTGGCTCGCGTCCAAACTGGAAGCCACCGGCCAACAGCAGGCCAGCTGGCGCGTCGATCCGAAACGTGCGGGCGGCTCCGGTTGCGGCGGCGACATCGGCACCCACGCCCTCATGCAGCTGCGCTTCGTCACCGGTCTCGAAATCACCGAAGTTTCCGCACAAATGGAAACCTTTGTCGAAGGACGCGCGCTCGACGACCACTTCACCATCTACTGCAAGCTCAGCAATGGCGGAAAGGCACTGGTCCGCGCCTCGCAGATTTGCATCGGCCACAAGAACGATCTCGGCATCGACGTTTCCGGCAGCAAGGGCACCTTGCGTTGGCGCCAGGAGGATCCGGAACGCATCACCATCCATCTGCCCAATCAACCGGACCGCGTCTATTGGCGCGGCGCGGTCACCGCGGGCGACGGCTTCCTGCCGGAAGACGTGCCTGCCGACCTCATGGCGGAGCCGACGATTCCCGCCGGCCATCCCGAGGCCTTCCATGATGCCTTCGCCCGTCTTCACCGCTGCTTCGAAGCGGATGTGAGGAAATGGAAAGCCGGCGAGAAGTTCAGCACCGACGGCAGCAAATACGCCACCGTTGACGACGGTTGGACCGGTCTGGCATTCATCGAAACCTGCATCGAGAGCAGCCAGAAGGACGGCGCATGGGTCGCCATGCCCAAGAAGATCTGACTCCGCCCGCCAGCGCTACCCCGGCCCGCGGCCATCCAGCCCGCCCGCAAAGCGAATCCAGAATGAATCGCCAGGTAGCGCGCTCTCACCAAGAGCGCATGCCAATGAGGTGCGAAAGAACCGTCCTAGCAACTGCCGTTCCGCAGATCTTGGTATCTTCTTTCGTCACCCATTGGCTGCTGCGCTTGGCTTGGGGCGCGGACCTTCAGTTCGCCCGCGAAGCGAAGAGCCCAAGACAAGCCAATGGTCTTCCCAACCGGACCGCGGCCTTCCAGCCCGCCCGCGAAGCGATATGCTCCAGAAAAGCCAAAGAACCTATCGGCCCCGGACTTTCCGTCGACTACGACCAGGTTTGCTACCCCAAAGTCTTCCACGGGGCAAATTCCCGGAAAATCTCGGAGGATCACCCAGTTGAAACAAGGTAAACGCCGCTGCACCCCCGAATAGGATCTGCGCCTGAGTGTCTTTTTTGGCATCACCCCCAGCTTGCGGATAAACTTCCAACTCGACTAAGAATTCATGCGCGCCGACCACGAAAAGGGCAAAGCCACTCGTAAGGAATTGCAATCCCGCGAAGCGTGAAATGCCGGAAATATTGAAATGCGTAACCTTACCCCATTCCTGTGTGAGTTTAATTTCTCAGTAGAGCGATTCGGCTTGCTAGCCCTTATTTTTCCGTGACGTCCTTGATGCGTCTAACGAATTCATCAAGTGGAGTGGTTTTTTCGCGATCCTTGTTCTTAGGATCAAAATCACCTTCCCAGTCAAAGCCGCTCATGCTAACGACCTCCTTTTGGACTCGATGCGTACAAAATGGACCCAATGGATGGAAGTAATTGTGACCCATGCTCTCTAGAAAAAGAATGTAGTCTTTGGATTTAGTTAGCTCGCAAGGACTCTCGTCAAAGTTGTAGCCACAAGGAACAAAGACTATTGAGCCGATTTTCTTGGAGTCGCCCTTAATTACGCTTACGACTCTAATTACTGCAACCGAGCTTGGGCCCGTCCAATCTCCTTCAAGAATGCCTTCCTTGTGTCTTCCTGAGTTCTCAACTTCTCCGGCCACGGTAGTGTAAATCTTTGTCTGTAAAAGGCTACGAAGCCCGAGTCCGCCGGTCAGGCAGACGATGGAGCGTAGCGGAATCGTCTGCCTGAC
>JBGSTM010000252.1:0-15869 GCA_041736495.1 Akkermansiaceae bacterium | reverse complement strand
CCACCACCATTGCCGCCCCCGCCGCCTACACCGCCTCCGGCACCTGCTGCCGTGCCCACTCCGTCGCCTCCGGAACTCGTCGGGCCCGCGCTGCCGCCACCCGCGCCGCCGTTGCCACCTGTATTTGTCGCGCCGTTGCCGCCAGCAAATACGAATCCTAAGTCGCCATCGCAGCCGGTCGTGCTTCCCGTGCCTCCGATGCCGTTGGTGACGACGGCACCCAAGTTTACAGTTGACGCTCCTCCCTGTCCGCCAGCGGCGGTCACGGTGACGCTATCGCCGGTAAAACTGACCGCTCCACCGTTTACAGTTGCCCCATCGACCACCGGGAGGGGATTTGTCGCCGCAGCCGGAATGGTGATGTTATAGCTCATTCCCTCAGTCACGAGAACATCCACTTTCTTGGCATAAGCTCCTCCGGCTCCACCACCGCCACCAGCATTGGCGGTGGAGGTCCGGGAAGCCCCGCCTCCCGCGCCGCCGCCGCCCCAGCATTCCACGGTAATCTTCGTGACCCCGGTCGGGCAGGTCCAGGAAGTGGTTCCAGGCGTGCTGAAAATATCGGTGAAGGCCTGGAGGTCGGAGGCGGACAGGACGCTCATGGCGAGCGCGACAAATGAGAGTTTGGCTGGGATCAGGTTTTTGTATTTCATGGAATAGTTCGGGGTTTTTGGTTCTTTGGGTATCAAAAGTAGTAAAGCGACGGGGGCGTTAGATGGTTTTACGATAATAAATGCCTTTTGGTCCTGTTTTAGACATCCCCAGGTGGAAGCGCTGCGGGATTTTTGCGGCGATGTGGATTTTGCTCGGTGCTGGACTTGTGTGATGCATCGACTGCATCACCCATTGCGAGAGTTCCAGAGTAGGGAATACTGTAAGTTTGTCGTGTCACGGATTCACGTGACATGGGTCGATGTCCATTGAGTATGCTGAAACAGAGCAGGATTTGCTGCGCATCACGCTCTGATGCGGGCAACAGAAACTCGCTACTCACCTGGCAATAGGTGTGCGATGTCGGACACCGTGGAGATCTCACGGGAAGCTGACTTTGACTCTGTAAAACATTGAATTTCCAGTGTCGGGTGCAGGATCAGTGAATGACAGCTCGCCACCTGATCCCTCCGTCGATGGAGAAATCGCGGGCCAGTCGAGGCATCGAGTTGTGTGGATCTAAAGACCTTGTAGGATCGTCCCGCCACACCCGACCAGCGCAGGATGAATTGTTCTGAGCCTGGAGGTGTCTCCGACATGCTGGACACCGTAAACCTTGAACGGCTGTTCGTTGGAAGAGTTCCGGCGATATACTCGCTTACATTGGATGATCCATCACCATCGTCATCTCCACTCGCAGTTTTTGAAAGAGTGCCGAAGCTCTGAAGTCACGGGAGTTCGGGACACAGGACTCGAGACTCTGTGCCGATGGTCCGGAAGCAGGCTGTCTATCGCCGGAAAGTGTGGTTCCCCAATCCAGAGCCATCTCTGTAAAAGCACGGCACGTGACGAGGTGACTGAGATTAGTTTGTCGCCTCGAACTTCCAGTCTCCCGGGCTCGTTTGAAAACTGAGATGGGTCGCATCCGCGCCGAGCGCTGTGACGCCGGCGAGGCCCGGAACCGCCCTTCCACTATCCCAGATAACAGTTCCATTGGCGGTTACGCGGGCGATCGGGCCGCGATCCAGAGGAAGGCCTACGATCGCGGTGGTGCCGGCGGGGCATTGCAGCGTGAGTGTGGAGCAGTGGGCGTCACGTCGCAGCGCGAAGTGGATCTCGCCCCGCACGCTGGGCACGGTTTGTTGGAGTGATGCGAGATGGAGAGGTTGTGGCTTTACGGCGAATTCAGTCCAGCCGGGCTTGGTCGGGACGATGCCGGAGATGCATTTGGCCAGGACGGAGTTAGGGGCATTCCATGCGTGGTTGTATGAGCCGCCATTAGGGAAACTTTCGTAAAGGGTGGTCAGGTCTTTGCGTTTCACCTGGGTGGCGTAGCGGGTTTTCATGCGATCGAGCGCTTCGCGCGGGAAGCCGGCCTGGCACATCGCTTCCTCGACCATCCATTCGAAGTGGGGACTGCAATAGTGATTGGGAATGAGCACGCGTTTGACGATCAGCGCCGCCTGTTCGGGACTGGCGAGGCCCGCGAGGATGGCGGCTGCATTTGCCCGATCATCCTGGAGTTTTCCCGGTTTACTGCTGTAGTAGCCGTCCTGCCAGTAGGCTTTTTCAAAGGCGGCGCGGATACTGGCAAGACGTTTATCATAGCCGGCGACGTCGCGGGTCTCGCCGAGTTCCATGGCCATGGTGCGGGCGGCTGCCAATGCCTGATAGTAGAGCGCGCATTGGATGACTTCCTTGTCTTCGGTATCCTTGACGCCCCAGTCATACCAGTCCCAACTGTCGGAGCTGCCGCTGCGGCGCATGATGGGCAGGCCGTTGTGGCTGAATTTCCAGAGGGCGAGATAATCCTGCGCATAGGGATAGGCGTAACGGAGGGTCTCCTTGTCGCCGGTGTTGAGGTAGTATTGCCAGACCCCCTGAGAAATGAATTGGAGGCTCTGACTGGGCAGTTCGCGAATGCGGAGCGGACCCAGCGCGCCGAAGACGCCCTTGTCGCTGAAAGCCATGGTGGAATAGATCGCCTTGCGGAGGAGGGCGCGGCCGGACCCGTCCATCAGGTAGAAAAGATAGCCTGCTTGGTCGGCCACGTCGCCGATCCAAAGTGCTCGTTCACGGTCTGGGCAGTCCATGAAATTGTCACGGGCGCAGACAAACAGGGTGTTGCGACCCATTTCCCAGAGCCGCTGGTAGAATGGATCGTCGCAGGAGAAAGATCCCGCCATTTCACCCACGCTCTGCCAGCGATACTTGAGTCCGAAAACCTTCACTCCGGCGGGAATCTGATAGATGACGGTGTGGCCGTTCATCCACGAGTAGCTTTCGAACGCCTGGCGTCCGGCGCGCGTGATGTAGGTGGCGGTAATTCTGTTGAGGCGATTGTCCGTGGTGATGAAGATTTCCTGTCCGGCCTCGGCTTCCACGTCGAGATAGGGCGTGATCTGCTTATTAAACGGCAAGTTGCAGCGGATCTCAGTGCCATCGCTGACAAACGGGAAACCTGCTTCGGGATCGGCCGGGTAGTCCTTTAACCCGTAATCCACGAGGCGGGGCACCGGATTCATCACGGGTCGATACCATGGCGCTACTGGCGGCTTGCCTTTCGCCACTGCGGCGGGCCATGCGTCGGAGTCGAAGCCGGGCTGCTGCCATGCCGCGTCGGTCCAGTCGCCGAGGGCTTTGCGGGCGTCGAACTTGACGGGATAGGCGACGACATTTTCGTCGATTTTAATGTCGAAGCCGAAGGCAGGGTGTTGGAGCGCCTTCCAGCTCGCGTCCGAGACGATGCGCTGGCCGGCGACGTCGGCCTCGAAGAGCAGGCCGCCTTGGCCGCTGTCGATGTGCATGCCTTTGTGGGTTTCCCTGCCCCAATACCAGACAAGGATGGCAATCGTATTCTCACCGGGCTTGAGATAATCGGAGATTTCCACGTCATCATACCAAGAGTCGGTGGGCTTCGTCGCGGGTGGGAGTTTCCACATTTCGGGTTTGCGGTCCCAAGGTCGGGCCGGGCTCGGACCACGCGCGAGGCCGCCCTCGAAGACGACGAGATTGCCGTTGATCCAAAGCCAAAACTTAGTGTCCGTAGCGATGCGGGCGGTGACCTGTTCCGGGATGGTCTTTGGGGTGAATTTCTTCCTGAAGGCGACCCAGGCATTCGCTGGACCGGTTTCAGGCTGCCAGATCCATTGCGCGTCCCATGATGGCGCTTGGTCCGGATTCGATGGGGCCGGGATGACTGTGGCGAGGAGGGTGCAGAAGAGGAGAAGGAGCTTCATGAGTGGGGCCGGGTGCTGATGATGCTCGAGATTGGAATTCAGTTGATTGGGGCTAAGAGCGCTGGTTCGCGGCGAGGTATTGAGCGATGACGTCAAGGCAGGCTGACCTGGATCTCGTAGAACGACTTTGGATCGGTGGCGAAGGGGTCGGTGAATGGGATTTCGCTGCCGGTGCCGGAGATGGGATCGGAGGCGGGGAGCCATCCGCCGGTTAGGGTGGTGGATTTCATGACCCGGTAAGTGCGGCCTGAGACACTGTCCCAGCGGACGGTGAAGGAGGTGACGGAGTCGCGGGTTGCGCTTTTGATCCGGAAGGCGGACTGCGAGTTGGAAGGATTGGTGCCGGTGGTGAATTCGGTTATGTTGGTCTGGCCGTCGCCGTCCTCGTCGCCGGTGGCGGTCTTGGTTAGGTTTCCAAAATACTCCATTTCCCAAGTGTCGGGCAGGCCGTTGGTGTTGGTGTCGGGGTAGGGGACGGAGAGCAAGACGTGGGCGTTGAGCACGGCGTTGTTGGCCGTGGGGGTGAAGGCGACATTGAGTTGGCCGTCGGTGATGGTGACCGGCAGGGTGACGTCGTAGGCGTTGTATTGGCCGGGAGCGGAGACGAAAAGGTCGAGGTCGGTGACGCGGCGGTTGCCCTCGACATCCACGCTGAAGACCCGTTGGCCGGATGAGGTGGCGCTGGCCCAGTTTTCGGAAAATTTGAGAATGAGTGTGTAGCTGCCGTTAGGAAGGGATCGCGTCCAGGTGAACGTGCCGTAAACAGATGTCTCATAGAGCGCGACATCTGAGGTGTTGGTGATGTCGGTTGTTGTGCTGCTGTCCGTGGCCCCGGTGAATCCGTTGCTGGCGAGATAGGAAATGCCGTCGTTTCCATCGTAGGCAAGGCCGCCGGCGTTGATGGCGGTGACGACCTCGGGAGCTGCGGGATTGACCGTGATGGTGACGGAAGTGGTGTTGGTTGCGCTTACGCTGGTGGTGATGGTCAGCGTGAGCGGGTGTTCGCCGATGGCGAGATTGACGCTGGGATTCAAGCCAGTGGCGATCTGGGTGGTGCCTTGTTTCCACACATAGCTGGTGATGGTGCCGGTTCCCGCGGTGGATGCGGAACCGTCGAGGGTGACGGTTTCACTACCGTTGGCATCGGTGTCAGTGACGGTCAGATCCGCGCCGGCGTTGGCGATGGGAGTAGGGATGGAAACGTTGTCGAAGGTAGCGTTGCAAAGGACCGCGTCGTTCTTACTGGTGACGGCGAGGCCGATGTAGACGGTGGAACTGATCGCGAAGCCCTGGCTTCCGAGAACCGTCCAAGTGATGCCATCGGGCGAATAGGAGCTCTTGAACAACGAACCGTAGCGGGAAATTTTCAGCCAGTAGGGTGCGGTGAGACCTGCCGCCGTGGTGGTGGCGGGAAAGCCGCCGGTATTGAGCCGGCGTGAGAAGATGATTCCCTGGCTGGGGGTGATGAAGGTGGAGAAGTGCCTTGAGTCGGAGTTGAGGGTGTCACGGATCATCACTCCGGCCTTGGCTCCGGCGTTGGTGTTGTCCATGGCGGCGACGCGGGCGATGATCTCGCAGTTTCCGCTGACTGGCAGATAGACAAAGTGGAAGCGGTCGCCCTGGCCGGAAATGTCGCCACCGGATCCGGAGACGGTGAAGGTGCCGGTATCGTAAATGGCGTCGCCTTCGATGCCCACGGTGCCGATGTCGGTTTGTTGCCAGGGATTCGGGAGGATGAGGGGGGTGAGTTCGATCCAGTTCAGGTTGATGTTGGAGCTGAGCATTTCGACACGCATCACCTGCTGGCCGGCGTCCAGCTTCACGGTGATGGGGAGGTCCACGAAATTCTGCCAGTTCGTGGTGTTCGGGACGATCAGGTCTCCGGTCTTGTCGACGCCGTTGAAGCGCACCCGGATTTTACCGGTGCCGGCGGTTTGGCGGGCTACCCGCAAGTTGAGCGTGTAGGAAGTCGATTTGGCGACGTTGACGGTGTATTGCAGCCATTCGCCGTTGATCACGTTGGCGACGTTGAATCCTCCGCTAGTGTCGGTGGTGGCTTGGATGTCGACGCCGTCGCTGCGGTAGCCCCCGAGTTGATTGCCGGCGGTGGTGTCCGAATAGGTGGTGCCTTCGACGCCCTGGTCGTAGTTTTCCGCTTGAATGCGTGTCGGCAGCGTGTCGCTGATCGGCCAAGGGTTTCCGGTCCCGGGAATGCCGCCATTGCCGTAGGTTTGATAGACCGTGGGTGGAGCGACGAATGCGAGCGTGCCGACGGATGGAGAGAAGCGGATCTGGTCGATCTTCGCGCCATCCTCCCGCCGGACGATTTCAAAGGTGTGACTGCCGGTGGCAAGTGCCTGATAGGTCGTGAGGGTGATCCACTTCCAGCCTGCCGCGACCGGCCCTTCCTGCTTGGTCCACGTGCCGCCGTCGATGCGATGCCAGAATGAATCATCGCTGGAGCTTGCAAAGAAGACCCGGGCTTCCACCGCGACATCGGCGGGGGAGGTGAGGCTGAAGTTGTAGGCGGCGAGTCCGGTGAGGTTGGTCACGCTGCCCGTGTTCACATCGCCTGTAGTGTTAGGGACGACGAGGTAGCTGGTGCCGTCCGGATCGGTCTGTTGGGTGAATGGAGTCAAGTTGGCCTGTCCGACCGCGCTTTCCGCTTGGATCGCCTTGGGAGCGGCGGCGATGAAGCCGACGGTGGAAATGGCAACCCGGCCGGATGAGACCCGATATTTGTCGGTGCGTGTGCCAGCGGAGGCGATCTGCTGCCACCCACCGAGGGCGGATCCACCCCAGCCCCCGGAAGTAACGAACTTGTTGGTTAGGGGGGATGACGGTCCTGCGTTTTCCAGATTGTCCGTATAGGCTCCGACGACGAGCATTTTGGGAAGCGGAGTGGTGTAGGTGATGTCGCGGGTGTTGGCTCCGGTGGAATAGGCGAATCCCGGAGCGGCGTTTTGCAGGCTGAGCACGCCGAGGCTGCCGCCTCGCGCCGCGCCGCCGGTTTGTACGATGTCGGCGACTCCGACCGGTGGATTGTCGAGATACCAGATCGACGCGTGGGTGGTGGAATTGTCCTGGGCCTTGGCGAGCGTGAGACTTTTACCGCCATACTTGATACCGAGCGTGCCAATGTTGCCGGCACCCACGGTGACGACGAGCTTGCGGTTGGGTCCATCCCCGACCCGGAAATTGGAGATATAGTGGGTTTCCCCGTATGCGCTGGTATCGACGACGCTCTGGGCGCTGTTCTCGACGACGACCAGTGAGTCGTTGGATTTCACGACGACGGACACGTTGCCGGTTGCGGTTTGGCTGCTGCTGTTGGTAATAGTGAGTGTTAGATTATGGGTTCCGACTGTCAGATTGACCGATGGCAGGACGCCGGTCGCGATCTGTGTGACTCCTTCTTTCCAAACATAACTGGTGATCGTGCCGCTCAGGGTGGTGGAGCCTGATCCGTCGAGGGTGACGGGTTCGCTGCCGTTGGCATCATAGTCGTAGACGGTTTGATTCTTTCCGGCGGCAGCCGTGACAGGTGGTGCGGGCAGCGGTGCCGAGAGGGTTGCGGTGGCGGAGGCGAGGCGGAATTGATCGATCTTCGAGTTCCCCCGGCGGCGGGCGATTTCAAGGGTGTGGGTCCCTGCCGCTAGATTGAAACGTCCCAGTCCGATCCATTTTAAACCGTTGCCACTGTTGCCCTTCTCCACGATCCATGGGCCGTCGTCGATGCGATACCAGAACGAATCCGAGGTATCGTTGGCGAAATTCACCCTGGCATCAAGGGCGACATTGGCGGCTTGTAAAACCTCGAATCCGTATCGGGCGATTCCGCTCGCCGTGGAAGGATTGCCGCTGTTCGTCAGTCCCGTGCCTGGCCAAAGGACGTAGGTGGTGCCTGATTCGGTGACAGTTTCCCATGGGGCGAAGCTTGGTTGGGTGGAGGCCGCTTCCGCCTGGACGGTGTATTCGGAGCGGGGGTAGGAGAAATCGCCGCTGTGATAGACAGTCCGCTTTTCCAGCAGGGTTTTGGCTACTCCTGCAAGGGTGTTGTGGTGGTTTTCCCCGTTGAAAGTCTGGGGGGCGAGGCGTGTGTCATACTCGGAGCCGTCGTAGCTGGCGAGGCTGAGCCAGAGATTCGGATTTTGGAATCGGGTGGCACCGAGTCGGGTATAGAGGATCTGCATGATGGCGCGCATGTCGCGCTCGTAGTCCCTCGTTCCGTTGTTCGGGAGGATTTGCAGGAAGACTTCTTTACCGTTGTCTAAGCCCCAGGTGGTGGACTCGATGACTGCGTTCTGCAGGTTCGTGCTTTCGATCACGGTGTCCGTCCGAATTTCGAAAAGGAAATGGCCGTAGGGCTGAAGGAATGTCTGATAGCCATTGCCCACATTGCGGATGATGGTACCGAAGTTGATGCCGCTGGAGGGCACGCCGTTTTCATCGAAGATGGTTTTGACACCGGCGAGTTCGGCCGGGGTGTTCCAGGATACCCCGTTCGCGTTGTAGATGTTGATGTATTGCACCGCGCCGCCGACTTCGGTGGTGCCGGTGAAATTGGAGGGCAAGGTCCGATTGGTCACCCAGGTGGGCGGGATCAGGTTTCCATTCCCGTCCACTTTGCCATTGTAGTAAACCTCCTCCGCCATTGAAAGGGTCGAGGTGAAATTGGCGACAATCTTCTGACGGTCGGTTTTTGGGGTGTAAACGTTGTTGCTCCAAGTGCCGCCGTATTTCGCGCCGTCGGCGTTGGCCGCCGCATAGGGCCAGAGGGTCTTGTTGGTCGCCTCCGTGGTGTTGCTGGCAGCTCCGGGGCTGAGCATGATGCGGTAGGCGTGGGCGGCAGGAGACAGGAAATATGACACGAATCCACACGCGATGAGAGCGATCATCAGCGGGGAGGGCTTTGGGTCTTTCAAGTGGATCACGTCGGTGTAGCGATTTGGGTTTCGTGGAGAAAGCGAGGTGAAGGGAGTCTCTCGTCTGTGAGCAGATCTGATGAAGGAATTTGTCTGATTCGGCGAGTTCTTCCCAACGAAGATGACTCGCCTTCCACGATAAGGTAAGGATTGTAGTGAGAGTGAAATCGGTGAGTGGATGGATTCAGCGGGTGGTAACAATCTCTCGAATTGGGCGATTCGATTGAAGGCATGTCATTTGCGGGTAGTCCGAAGGATGGCATGGATTGCCTGCCCGTGCGTGTCACGAGTATCCGTGACATGACAATTTTCGCGGGCAATCAATGATGCGGCCCCTGATTATGAACCCTAAAACCTACTTCATTGAAAAATCCCTCCTCTCCGCAGCGGTCATCGTCATCGGGGGGCTCGCAGGCGGAAATGCACGAGCGGCCGATGGCACTTGGATCAAGGTAGATGGCAATGGTAGTTGGAATGCCACAACAACCGCGACTTGGCAGAGCGGAATCATACCCGGCGCAGTTTCAGGCACAACGAATACCGATATCGCCTATTTTACACAGACGACCACCGGAACTGCCACGCGAATTTCCAACGTTGATCCTTACCGGAACGTCGGTGGCGTTACATTTGGTGGGAACAATACAAATTTTGGCTATGCCTTAAATGGTGGCTCCACCGGTAATTTAATTCTCAGCGCAGGAGGCGTAATCCAAGTGGATAATACCGCTACAGGCGGCACTCACACGGACACGGTCAATGTTACCGTTACGCTTGTCGGTGACGCGACCATTACGAACAATGCCACTGGTAGCAATCGGTCACTCAAGATCCAGACTGTCAACGGCTCAGCGACTGCAGGGAATACCAGCGTTCTTACGATCAATGGGTCTAACGGTAGTAATGGCAACGTGATCACACAACCCACGAGCGGGCAATCCATCGGCGACGGGGCGAATGGTGGCAAGCTTGCCGTCACCAAGTCGGGGACGGGCAAATGGACTCTCTCCGGCACTAACACTTACACGGGCGACACCACTGTCAGTGCCGGGGTGCTAGTCATTGGCACAGCGGGAAGTCTGGCCAACACCGCCGTGACGGTCGGTGGAGCCACGGCTACCGGCACTCCCACCTTGGGTGGAGGTGGCACGATCGCCGGTGCCACCACGATCGCCGCCGCAGGTGGTGGCGGAGTGGTGGGAACCCACGCGGTCGGTGTGGCGGGCGTGAGCAACGCCGTGGGCACCCAAACTTTCTCCAACACCCTCACCTACGGTACTGGATCGATCTTCGAATGGGACCTCCAGGCGGCATCCGCGACCGACCCCGGCCATGGTGCTTCGGATGTCGCCACCGGAACCTATGACAAAGTGGTGGCCAGCGGTCTCTCAGGCTCAGTCACCGGAGGCTCGGCCATCTTCAAGATCGTGTTAGGCGGCAATTCATTTGCCGATGAATTTTGGAACACCAACAAGAGCTGGACCGATATTTTCACCGGTGCTGGGGCACCTGTCGATCTGACCGCTGTCTTCTCCACCTTTGGTGGTTCGGTTGCATCCAGTGGGATTGTTGCAGACCGGGGGCAATTCTCATTCAACGGCACATCCACGCTCACCTGGTCCGCGGTTCCCGAGCCCACCAGTGCGCTGGCCGGCCTGCTGCTCGGTGCTGGCCTGCTGCGCCGTCGTCGCCGTGCCTGAATAATTTCCGGAGTTAATGGGTTTTCTCCGGATTAGAGGCCGCTGCCTTGGAGCGGCGGCGGCCTCATTGCTTTTCAGGAATTCGAGGTCAGGCGGAAGCAATGGACGGTTTGGAGTCATGGACTTGATGAGTTTATCGTGTTCGGTGATGGCCGAAAGATGCCGCCATGGGTGATCATGAATTGCAGATTGACCTGGTTTCCCGGTTGCCGCCCGCCCGATTTTTTGGGAATGATAGTGCGATGAAAGTTACAGCAATTCTAATGGCATTGGCGCTCCCGGTTCTGGGTGCTGAGTGGGTCGATCTGTTTGACGGCAAGACCCTGACGGGTTGGACCAACCAGGGGGATGCCAACTGGCATGTGGAGGACGGGACGCTGACGGCTGACACGGGTGATGTGTGTCTCCTGACCACGGCGAAACAATACGAAAACTACGAACTGGAAGTGGAATTCAAGGCGATGGTTGGCGGCAATAGCGGGGTTTTTCTGAATTCGGAGGCCAAGGTGACCAATGAAGCGGTGGATTGTTATGAGATCAACATTGCTCCGCCTTCCAATCCATTTCCGACAGGTAGTATTGTGAAGATCGTGAAAATCGAAGGGCAAGGAGAGAAGGATGACTGGCGGCGCTACCGTCTTCGGGTCGAGAACGGCACGATCTCGGTGGTGCTCGATGGTAAGGAACTGATCAAGCATCAAGTGGCAAACGCTCGTTGCGCGGGTTTTATCGGACTCCAGAAGAACGCCGGAAAGATCGCGTTCCGGAACATTCGCATCAAGGAGCTTAAGTAGGGGATTCCCACGGGCGGGAGACGGCTTCGTTTGCTCCACACGATCTGGAAGGCCCAGCGCAGCAAGGTAATTCGCCTTCAGGTCGACCTTGCCCACGCGGTTCATCCATGGCGGATTCTTATCAGTCCGCAGCAGCAGGTCCGTGTCTTGCCGCAAAGAGTGCCAAATCGGGTCTTCCCGTGCATGTCACGAATTCCCGTGGCGTGACAGCTCGACTAAATGATAATAATGTCGGTTGCTGTCATGAAACACCAAAAATCCCTAATTGATATGACTTCTAACGTTTCGTTCATGGCATTGTTCGTCGTGCTTGTCCTTCCAGTGGCAGGGGTTTCACCGGAACCAGCACCGACGGCGGCAGATCTGGTCTTCTTCAATCAAAGCCATTTGTCGCGGGTGAAGACCGCCATCGATGCGAAGGATCCGTTCTTCCTTGAGCGCTATGTCGAGTTGCTGGCTGAGAGTGACCGGCTTCTCGCAAAAGCTCCAGATCCGGTGGTGAACAAGACGGTGATTCCTCCTAGCAGAGACAAGCACGACTATGTTTCCTATGCCCCCTACCGCTGGCTGGATGAGACCAAGAAGGACGGTCTGCCGTGGAAAGCGATCGATGGCGTGACGAATCCGATCGCGAGGGGCAAAGACACGGACTACACGCGGTTGGTTGATTTCAGCGAGTCACTGGAGAAGTTATCCTTCGCTTGGTACTTTTCCGGTGAGGCGAAATATGCGGACAAGGGGATCGAACTTCTGAGGGTCTGGTTCATCGATCCGGAGACCCGGGTGAATCCGAATCTCAACTACACGCAAGGTGTTCCAGGAGTGGCAGATGGCCGGCCAGCGGGAATTCTGGAATGGGCGCGGATCTCGAAGGTAGTGACCGCTGTCCAGTTGTTCGAGGAGGGCGGTGTCTTGCCACATGACATCCAAACAGGGATTCGCGACTGGATGGAGATCTATCTCGAATGGTTGCTCAACGACAAACTCGGAAAGGAAGCGGACTTACTGCCACAGAATCACGCCAATTGCTATAACTACCAGGTGGTGGGATTGATGCTCTATCTTGGACGAAATGACGATGCCAAGGCGAGGGTGGAGGCCGCAAAAACCTCCCGGATCGCGGCTCAAATCACTCCGGACGGAGGCCAGCCACTTGAACTCGGGCGGACAAAATCAATCCATTACTCGACGATGAACCTGTGGTCTTTGGCAAATCTGACCTTCATGGGACGTAAACTTGGCGTTGACCTCTGGGACTTCGAAACGACCGATGGCAGGAGTCTTCCAAAGGCCTACGCCTTTCTAATGCCCTTTGCGCAGGGAGTCGAAAACTGGCCTTACAAGCAGATCACGCCGGGAGGGGCAAAGGCGGCGATCGAGACCGAGCTGAAGCCATTTTTCAGCAAATCGGCGACACTTCTGGAAATCGACAGCCTGGATAAAGGCGTGGAGGGTGTTTCAAATCTATCGGCGCTAGAGTCACTGCAATATCCGCCCTTGGGAAAGTTGGTTCACTTCAAGGCTCATGCCAAATAGGCGGGGTCAATCGATTCTCTAGAAATGTGCTCCGTGTTTCGAGGAATGTGGCTCTGGGTGATTTAAGGTCGGTCTTCGCGCCGTTGGGTTGTAACTCCCTATATTGGTGTAAGCGATTGACAGAGCTTCTTTTGGACTTTGGTGGCGAAGAGGTGATTTAGTGGCTCTCGCGCGTGAGAATCTTCCGGATGTCCTCAGGGCTGCCGGTTTGAAGGCCGCCGTTTTGGGCTCCGGTGAGCCAGAACAGGGTCATTCCCGCATCCGAGCAATCGAACTTCCCGGCGATGGCGCGGAATTTGAAATTGGGATCGACGAAAGCTTTGTTGGCCGCGAACTCACCACGTTCCCAAAGCCACTGGATCTTCGAATCCGGATGATTCCGCGCCCATTCCCACGCCGCGAGCGGAGTCTTGAGGTTCTTGTTCTGGTCGCCAATGCGGATAACGCCGGCACCCGGTGACTGGAGAGCGAGCACGTCATCAAGATGGTGGAAGCTGCCGCGGTCATTGTTAGGATGGTGGGTGATGATGCGGACATGCCGCATTGTCCCTGGATTAGCCTTCGATGCGGCCTCGTAGATGACATCGGGCTCACCCGCCTCGATGATCCACAGCGGATCCGCGGCGGTCGATGCATTGATCGCCGCCATCAGGTCAGCCACGGCTTCGTCCTTTTGAGTGCGGCAGTTCCAGAAGGTCAGATGCTCGAATCCACCCCAGCGACTGGCGGTGCCGTCACAGCTTTCCTGGTTCATCCGGCGGCGGGCGATTTCCTCAGCGGTGCCGTTGGGTTTGTTGTAATCCGCCTTGTTCACGAGTTCGCAGGAATGGTTGAAATGCACCAGACTCTTTTCGAGCCCCATCGCACGGATCATGGCGAGTGAGACGGGGGTCGCGCAGACGTCATCGGGATCCAGAGCGTTGCCATCGGTCACAATGGCGAGGCGACCCGCGGGGGCGACTCCCGGCGTGGAACGGTTGTCGGCTTCGGCCGCGGTGGATTTGTCGGGTGGTTCCTGATCGGACTCAGGGAGATCGAGAGCTTCGGCGGTTTGCGAATCGACCTTCTCGTGACGGAAGAGGATCCGATCCAGCTTGAAGAGCTTGGAGCGCCCGGAAACGACCAGCTTGTAGCGTTCTCCCGCCTTGAAGTTGTAGATGGCGACCCGCTTGTTGGTTTTTCCTCCTGGGTCGATCCGACCTCCGGATGCCCAGGCGAACTTCATGGCGTCGCCGCCATAGAATTTCACATCACTTTTGAGCAGGCTCAACGGGGCGTCCATGCCGTGACGGTTTCCAGGTTTCGGACCCGCGCCGTAGTCACCCTCCACCCGGACATAACAATCGTTCGCCACATCATTGCGGTCCTTGCCATCGATGGTCACTGTTTCGCGGGAGCAATGAAGATGAAGGAAATATAGTCCGCCGGTAGTGATTCGGAACGAGTATTCGAGGGCGGAACTTGCCAATCCGTTCTCCGGATCGTTGCCGGTGAAATCGAGGTAGGCCGCGCCGGTGTGGCCCGGGACAGTGGTTTCACGTTTCCAAAGGTTGAGGGGGGAGCTGGTGTTCTCCGCCTCCATGGCGACAACGCCATCCTTCTCGATATAGGTTCCGTCGTCTCTAGCGGAAGCGGTGGTTGTCGTGGCAGCCAGGATCCATGCGAGAAAGCGGGCAGTGGTGGGCATTGTGGTAATTTTTGTTGATGTGAACAGATCGATCGGTCCTTGGCGAAATGTCTATTTCCATTTGGTCAGCTTGAATTGATAGGTGCCCGCTCCGAGACCGACCGTGACCTGGCCCAGTTCGTTGAGGCTGCTGTTATCCGACCATTCGCTTTCTTCGAGCGGTTTGCCATTCGCCTGGATCCCGCTGACTCGATCAGTCGGGAAAACGATAGTCGCCGTGGTGTTCGGTGGAACGATCGCATCCATGACCAATGATCCTCCGTCAATTCTCCAACCGCTCTTCGCGAGGCCGTAGGGGGTTTCCAGCTCGGCGGAGGCCCAGTCCAGCGGGCCGCCGATCAACGGGCGGATGAAGAAATGTTTGTAGCCAGGGCTGTCCGGATCCGGAGTCAGACCGGCGACGCGCTCATACATCCACTGGCCGATGGCACCGTATGCATAGTGGTTGAAGGAATTCATGCCACCCTTGTCGAATCCGTCGGTATGGCTGTAGCTGTTCCAGCGCTCCCACATGGTGGTGGCTCCCTGGTCGATGGAGTAGAACCATGAGGGATAACTTTCCTTGAAAAGAAGTTCATAGGAGATCTCGGGATGACCGGCTGCTTCGAAAGTGGGGGCGAGCAGGGGAGTTCCGAGGAAACCGGTGCGCAAATGGCGGTCGGCGGTTTCAAAGGAAGTGATTAATTGTTTCTCAACCTTCGGACGAAGGCTGTCGTCCACCAAGTCATAGCCGAGAGCCATCAGATAGGTGGTTTGCGTTTCAGGAATCGTTAGTTTTCCATCGGCACCGATGAATTTCTTGGAAAACGCGGCTTTGATGTTGGCGTGCAGTTGGCGGAAACGGTCGGCTTCGTCCTTGTTGCCCAGTGCTTCGGCTGCCCATGAAAGGATGCGGGCGCCTCGTCCGAAATACGCGGTCGCGATGACCGGATGGGGGGTGTCGCCACGCTGGTCCTTGGCGTATGGCTGGAGCCAGTCGCCGAATCCCTTCATTTCGTTGATGAAATCCTTGGCGTCGCGGTCGTAGCGAGCCACCCATTTTTTCATGGCATCGAAATTGTCCTGCAGGATGCGGATGTCGCCTGTGCGGACGTAGATCTCCCATGGAGCGGTCACGATCACGTCGCCCCATCCGGGGCTGGAGCTTTCACCCAGTGCGATCGTGGGAACCACATGAGGGACCAGTCCGTCGGGGTGCTGCTCGTCTCTAACGGTCTGAAGCCAGCGGGCCCAGAATGAATAGACACCGTAGTTGAAGAATGAGGTCGGGAGGAAGACCTGCGCGTCTCCGGTCCAGCCAAGCCGTTCGTCGCGTTGGGGGCAGTCGGTCGGGAGGT
>JBGSTM010000227.1:0-15396 GCA_041736495.1 Akkermansiaceae bacterium | reverse complement strand
TTCTATGAAGACCGTACCTCCGGCGTGGACCTCGTCGGCAACCCGGATTTCTGCAAACTCGCCGCCGCCTATGGCATCCCGTCCGTGCACATCAAGCGCCCGGCGGATGTCACCAAGCAGTTGGAAAAAGCCCTCGCCTACAACGACGGCCCCATCCTCATCCACGCCGAGTGTGTGAAAACCGACAATGTTTTCCCAATGATCCCCGCCGGGGCCGCGCTTGAAGACATGATCACCGAAGCACCGAAAACCAAGATGGCAAAACCCGTCGGTTCCACGTAATGGAAGTTTGCTGGTTTTCAGTGTTCAGTTTTCAGGGAAGAACCCGTAACTGATGCCGAAGCTAGCGGCCCATCTTCCTGAAAACTCAAAACTTCCAACTGAAAAACTTCTTCATGCCCCACACCATCGTCACCACTGACACTCCCGTCCCGGCCCCCGCCATCCCACGTGGCCCCACCCATACGCTCTCCGTGCTCGTCAGCAACGAGCCCGGCGTGCTGATGCGGATCTGCCAGGTCTTTTCCCGCCGCGGCTTCAACATCGACTCGCTCGTCGTGTCCGAAGGCCGCAACGTGAATTTCTCCCGCATGACCATCGGCATTTCCGGCGATCCGGAAGGATTATCGCAGATCATCATGCAGGTCGGCAAACTCATCGACGTGATCCATTGCTCCGAGCACGACAGCGACGAAGCGGTCGTGAAAGAGCTGATCATGGTGAAATTCCTCGCCGACGACACCCAGCGGACGCAAGCCCTGCAAATCATCGAGCACTTCGGCGGCAAAACCGTCGATCTCACACCCACCTCGATGATCGCGCTGATCTCCGGGAATACTTCGAAAATCGACGCCGCCATCAGCATGTTCTCGCAGTTTGAAATCATCGAGACCGTGCGCACCGGCAAGATCGTGATGGCGCGAGGCGAGCAGCCGACGTAACTCAAGTTGGTTAAACGTGTCGTCCAACCGTGCCGGAACTTTATCCGGCGCGGTTTTTTGTTTTACTGAGAGCGCGCTTCAGCTGGCACGCCCCCTGCTCCTGAAGTTACACTGGAAAAAAGTTCAATCCCAGCCCCCATATTTCTCTCACCACCTCTCTCCCCCTGAACATCCCCCCGTTCTCCCCCAATCCTTGGGAAAGCTCGGCAGCCTTTCGGGGCTCCCGGGCTTTTTCACGCCGCCTGACCGCGCAGGATGCGTTGCCCTTGCCGGATATAGGCGATACTCGACCAGATCGTGAAAAACGAGGCGATCAGGCACGGCACCACCGGTGAGAAAACCGTCACTCGCAGCATCACCCAGCCAATCGCGAACATCTGCGTCACCGTACACACCTTGCCCGACCAATGTGGCGCGAACCTGACGTCCCGATGATGGTTCCATAGAATCCGGATTCCACCGAGAATGATGCAGTCGCGCAAAATCACGATCGCGGCGAACCACAGCGGCAGTCGCCAACCGGGCGAACCCCAGTCCACGAGGGAAAGGGTGATCACCCCGGTAAGCAGCAGTGCCTTGTCTGCGATGGGATCGATGAAAGCGCCGAATTTGGAACATTGGTTGAAGCGCCGGGCGATCCAGCCATCAACTCCGTCCGTCGCTGCTGCGAAGACGAAAACCCCCAGCGCCCACCAGCGCAACGCCTCGACCGGCGCACCGCTTTTCACCGTCTGCCCGTAGGAAAGTGCCAGGGCCGCATAGACGGGCACCAGGCAGATCCGGGCGATGGTGATTTTACTGGCGAAGGTCACGACTCAAAGAAAGCAGAGTCACCCGCCCCGCGAAACTCGAATCTTTCCCCCAAGGGTCAATACACCGGCGCGCCGGACTCCTCCGGCAGCACGTTGCCGTCCCCTTGGATTTTACTCTTCGTCCACTGATAGCCGAGCTTGGTGTCGCGCCCCAGACCGATCAAGGTGTTGCAGGAATTCAGGGCGAACACCGACACCATCACCATCAGAAATTTCATACCCCGGATTTACCGCTCCAAAAGGATTTCGGAAAGTGAAAATTAAGCAATCTTAACCATCTTGATGAAGCGCCTGAACCCCAGGCCACCGGGAATCGGATTTTCAGGCGAAAAATGGCTTTACAAGGAAGGGCGGCTGGCTAGTTTTCGCGCCCCGGCGGCGCGTGCCACCACTCATTTTTACCTATCCATCGCCATGAAAGTTCTCTCATCCCTCGCCTCCGCCAAACGCCGTCACGCAGATTGCCAAGTCGTGAAGCGCAAAGGAACGGTGTATGTCATCTGCAAGTCGAACCCGAAGTTCAAAGCCCGCCAAGGCGCGACCGCCGGCACCCGGCTGTCGAAGAAGGGTCTCTAAACCGTCTTCCACCATTTTTCTGAATCAAGCGACCCCCGGGTCGCTTTTTTCATGCCCGGGCGGCAATGTTTTCCAGCACCCGCCCCGCCGCGATCAGCCCGAAACTGGCGATCAGATGGGCCGCCGAACCGAAACCAGACGCGCAGTTCAGGCGCAGCGCGATATCTTCCGGCGCATCCTTGGAAACCATCCCGTCACAGTGCGAATACCAAGGTGCCTCGTCGGAATACACCGCATCGATACCGAACAGAATCGGCTCCTTGCCGCGGGTGTTTTTCGGGAATCCGAAATCATTGCGCAGTCCGCGGCGGAGTTGGAGTAGCAGTGGATCCATGCCGCTGTAAGCGAGGTCGGTCACACGGATGCGTGTGGGGTCCCGCCGCCCGCCCGCACCGCCGCAGGTTACGGCGTAGATGCCTCGCTTGTGACACTCGGCGATGAGCAGCGATTTGTGGCGCGCATAGTCGATGGCATCGATCACCGCATCGAATCCCGCATCGAGAATCCCGGCGGCGGATTTCTCGTTGAAAAACTTCGGCACGATCTGGAGGTCGCAGCCGGGATGGATCGCGAGGGCACGCTCCGCCATCGCATCGGTTTTCTGACGGCCGATCTGCCCGTCCATCGCGTGCAACTGGCGGTTCACATTGGTGATGCAGATTTCGTCCAGATCCACCAGCGTCAGGTGTCCGATGCCGGAGCGCGCCAGTGATTCCACCGCCCACGAGCCCACGCCGCCGATTCCGATCACCGCGACACGGGCCATGAGAAACCGGTCCAGCGCCGCCTGCCCGTAAAGCCGGGCAATGCCGCCGAAGCGGTGGTTGGTGGATTCGATGTCGGACACGGCTGGGATTTATGAAGGCCCGGCCCGGGAGTCACGACCCGAATGGATGCGGGCGGATTTTTACCTGGTTTCTGGTTTCCCAATGCGCGGTTGACCCGCCACCGGATGCTCCCGCCATGATGGAAGCGAGAGGTTCACCTCGACGCCGACTCGCAGAATTTCTATCCGCAGTTTCCCCTGGTTCCTCCGAGTTCCTGTCTGTCATGCCGCCGGCAGCTCGTCCGCTACCCGGGTGCGCGACGTGGACCGGGGACACCGCCGGACTTTCAACGGCCGCGGCTGATCGCGGTGGAGTCGAGTGAATCCAATCTATCAGCAACCATCACCGGGCTCGATACATGAATCGACGAAATTCCATGACTGGCAAAATCGATCTAACATTATTTTGTTGTGCCACCAGCCCGGATCACCCATAAGGATGAGCCGGAAACTAAAAGTGCCGGAATTGTACCCGCTTCAACCAGTCACCCCGATGGGTGAAATGCGTTCCCTTCAAGCCGGTTCCATCAAGTGAACCCATCCGTTTTACCATTCTCAAACCTCTCTTTATCAACATCTAATAAGACTTGTTATGGTTGTCGCCCACATGAATCCCAGCTTCCCGGGCCGGGCCACTTTTCTTGACACTATAGGTCCGTTCGATTCTCTCGGGATTGTCCGATTGAAATGTTCGTAACCGGATATGAAAAAGGATTCAACCCACGTGAACGGCTCCAAAATCCGTTTTCACAAACACCAAAAAACCAGATGACCATCAAACACTCCACTACGGCGTCACTACGCCTTCTATTCACCGCCGCCATTTCTCTAACCACATTCCACCTGCACGCGCAGAATTCACCTCCACCTCATAAACTTTGGATCCTGAGCGATCAGGATGTCACCGCCGCCGAACTGAACACCGCATTCAATTCGAACCGGTTCCTCCGCCCCAACAGCTTCACCGAGGTCTTCAAACTGTATCCCGGCGACTCGAACATCCGCGGCGACGGGTCCGGGACCGCCTACGCCAGGATCGAGGCCTACATGGGTCCTGATGTTAGGTTCTCACCCTCCGGAAGCTGGCACACCTTCAGGGCCTTCTATCAAATAGACACCGATCTGGCGGATATCTCGATTGCCCAGATGTTCGACTATTCCCAGGTCCATCCGCAGATCATGATCCGCTTTCTCGATGGTCACAAGGTGTATGCCTATCCCCGTGGACAGGGCGCACAGCCCAACGGTCAGCCTCTTGGCACCGGACTGCGGGGCCAGAAATTCGCCATCAAGATCCGCAGCAACGGCTCCACCTCGCAGATCTATTTCAACGGAGTCCTGAAATGGCAGGGGCCGGTTGCCAACAACGCGCCATCCGCCAGCAACGGATTCCGCTGGGGAATCTACAACAACAGTGTGCCGGATTCCTTCTCGCGCGTCACGGTCTCGGACATCATCGTCAACTGACCCGAACCAAAGAACTTTCACCGAACCCGAGGGGAGTGGCTTTCAATGGCCGCTCCCCTTTTTTCATGGTGGTCCCCTCATGGTTGGAACGGGTGACCGGCTTTCCGCTCACCGTTCTTGCCACGGAGAGCCGCGTGGTTACGCTTCCACCCGCCATGAAGTCCGTGCCCCTCTCCGCCTATCAGGAAACCCTCGGGATGATCTATTTCGCCCGGATGCTCGACAAAATCCGGTTGCATGCCGCCGGGAACCTGCGCGACGACTTCTGCGAAAATCTCGGCTCGGGACTGGACGGCCGCTGCGTGAATTTCCTGCGCGTGGATTACACCGATCTGGTGAACCGCACGCTGCAGGGCGGCTCCGACGAGGAAATCCTGCTCTGGTGCTTCACCACCGGACGGGAGCCCAACGAGGGAGACCTTTTTGTCTGGAACCAGTTTCTTAAAAAAGTCGGCTGGCAGGATGGAGTCTCGGAAATCCTGGTCCGCCGCAAGCAGGAAAGCGGCCTCGCCGACCGCGACGAAATCATGACGATGGCCGAGTATTTCGAATACGACGAGGGCCGCAAACCCTTGAAAGCTGCGCGGTGAACCCGAACGCCGGTCACCGCCCGCTTACAGCTTTTGCAGGTAGGCGATGCTGGTGGCGATGTCGGTCATCGGCGCCGGCGAGTGATCCTGCTCCACGTGGCAATGCTTCACCCCGGCCGCCTTGGCGGCGACGATGATCGGCTCCATCGGGATGATTCCCGCACCCAGCGGCTGGAACGCATTCTGCGGCAGGGACGTCGCGAAGGATGGCATCGCAATACCCTCCTTGAGATCCTTGAGATGAAGCTGCGTGACTCGCCCTTGAAGCTTGCCGATCAACTCCACCGGATCGACGCCCGCCGCCTTGACCCAGAAAACGTCGATCTCGAACTGCATGTCGGGTGAGAATTCTTCCCGGAAAATATCGTAACCGGATTTCCCGCCTTCCTTGGGCTCGAACTCGAAACTGTGATTGTGATAGGAAAGCTGGATGCCCGCCTTTTTCGCCATCGCCGCGGCCTTGTTGGCGTTTTCGGCGACTTTTTTGTAATCGTCCAGGGTGGTGCGGTTGGGCTCCTTGAGAAATGGAATCACCAGGTGGCTCAGCCCGGTCTGGTGCGCCTTTTCCAGAATTTTGGAGAATTCCGACATCCCCTCGTCCTTGGGATTTACCACGGCATCCCACTCGAAGTGTGCGGAATTGATCTCAAGCCCGGCATCCTTGGCCCCCGAGATCAACGGGTCCGCGTTGGGAAATCCGTAGAGCTCGACCTGCTTGAAGCCGGCCGCGGCGACCTTTTTCAAGGTCCCGGCGGGATCCTTGCCGAGTTCGTTGCGGAGCGTGTAGAGCTGGATTCCGATGTTTTTGCGGTAGGTGTTCTCCGCCTCAAGGGCGAACAAACTCTGCGATTGGCCGAAAACAAGCGAAGTGGCGGCGGTCGTGCGGATAAAGGTCCTGCGGTTCATGGGTTGAAGAGGGTCTATGCCATGCCGCCACCTGCGTCAAGGGATCGCCTTGAACGGTTGAAACGCCGGATACTCCAGAAGGAGCATTTGCAGCCATTCCATTTTAAACCCACCATGCCCCTGATGAACCGCATCCTCGCCTGCCTCCTCGTCTCCGCGGTCTTCGCCGGAGCCGCGGATTTCCCGTCCGATCTACTCAGACAACCTGATGCCTGGTATGCCTCGGCGGATGGCCGGAAGACCACCGCCTGCGTCCTGTCCTGGCAAACGCCGGATGGCATCTGGCCCAAGGCCAAGGACACTGCGGGAACGATGAATGACAAGTCCCCTTCGAAATCCGAAGGCACCTTCGACAACAATTCCACCACCGACGAACTCCGCTACCTCGCCCGCGCCTATCAGGCGACGAATGACGAGGCCTGCAAGACCGCGTTTCTCAAAGGCTTCGACCTGATTCTCAAGGCCCAGTATCCGAACGGCGGCTGGCCGCAGCTCTATCCGCTGGGGAAAAAAAGCTACCCGCACCACATCACCTTCAATGACGGAACCATGGTGCGCCTGATGGAATTCCTGCGCGAGGTGACCGCCGGGGAAACCTACTCGTTTGTCGATTCAGACCGCCGGACCGCCGCCCGCACGGCGGTCGAACGGGGCGTCGCCTGCATCCTCAAATGCCAGGTCGTCATGGATGGAAAACCCACCGTCTGGTGCGCCCAGCACGACGAAGTCACCCTGGCCCCAGCACTCGCGCGCGCCTACGAACTCCCGTCGCTCAGCGGCTCCGAAAGCGCGGGCGTGGTCCGGTTCCTCATTTCCCTCGACAAACCCTCGCCCGAAGTCATCCGCGCCGTGAAAGCCGCCGTCGCTTGGTTCGAATCCGCAAAAATCCCCGGCATCCGCGTCGAGAAGGTGAACGGCGACCGCCAGGTCATCGCCGACTCATCCGCCCCGCCGCTGTGGGCCCGCTTCTATGATCTGGAAACCGGACGGCCGTTATTCTGCGACCGCGACGGCGTGAAAAAATCCCAGCTATCGGAAATCGGCAAGGAACGCCGCAATGGTTACGCGTGGTACGGCTCGTGGGGCGAATCCGTCGCCTCGCAGTATGCCAAGTGGCCTCACCGTTGAAACGAACACCTTCATGAAATTACCCACCGCATTCCTCCTCATCGCAGCCGGGCTTCCCGCCGCAGCCGGGCTCACCGTCACCGCCGCTAACAAACTGCCGCTCGCCCGCGCCAGCCAGACGATCGAACTATCAGCCGCACAACTTGCTCCGCTTGGCGCGAAGGACCTGACCACCGTGCGCGTCTCAGACGCCGCCGGCAAGGAGCTCGTCGTGCAGGCCGTGGATACGGACGGCGATGCCTTCTGCAAACCCGACGTCGTCATCTTTCAGGCCGACTTCGCTGCGAACGAAACGAAATCCTTCACCGCGACGGCCGGCGCAAAACAACTTTACACCAAGGAACAATACAAGGCCTTCGGACGCTTCGTCCGCGAGCGTTTCGACGATTTCACCTGGGAAAACGACCGCATCGCCCACCGCACCTACGGGAAAGCGCTGGAAACCTGGGAGGGCGAACCGCTCTCCAGCAGCACCATCGACATCTGGTCCAAGCGCACTCCCCGCATGGTCATCAACGACTGGTATCTCTCAGACGACTATCACGCGGATCACGGCGAGGGCGCGGACTTCTACTCCGCCGGCACCGCCCGCGGCTGCGGCGGAAACGGCTTGTGGGCCGCTGACAAACTCTGGGTTTCCCGCAACTACGTTCACTCGCGTGTCCTTTCTAACGGACCACTCCGCGTGATGTTCGAACTCACCTACGAACCGTTCAACGTGAACGGCATCAGCGTGGGCGAGGTGAAACGCATCTCACTCGACGCGGGTTCCCAGCTCGACCGGTTTCAAAGCACCTACAAACCCTACACCCGTCCCGGGCAGTCGCAGAAACTCACCAGCGGCATCGGACTGAAGAAAGTCAGCGGCGAACAGAAGGAAGTGAACGCCTCCCGCGGCTGGCTGTTGAAATGGGAGAAAGTCGCCAAAAACGCCGGCAACCAGGGCCTCGCCATCATCGTGGATCCAAATCAATGGGTGAAGGATGCCGAAGACGAACAAAACCACCTCGTGTTGACATCCACCGCCGAAGGCGACGTGGCATCCTACTGGGCCGGCTTCTGTTGGGACAAGGCCGGCCACATCACCACCCCCGAGGCGTGGAGACAATACGTAGATGAATTCGCCCAAGGCCTGGCATCACCGATAGAAACCACCGTCGCGGCAGGGAACTAACAAACACTCGATTCCGATCCATGAAGTCATCACCGCTCGCCCTCGCAGCCCTGCTTTTCATTCCGGTCTGTTCCGCGAAGGAAAAGCCCGAAGACTTCGGCGGCGCGACTCCGCTGGAATGGTCGGTGCGCATGGCGGACTCGGAAACCGCCCGACGTGGTGACAAACTCGCCTGGCGCGAAGGGCGTAAGGCGAAGTGGGACTACACCGCCGGCCTCTTCACGCTGTCGTTGCTCAAGCTGCACGAAAAAGTTCCGACCCCCGCCTATGTCGAGTTCACGAAGGATTCGATCGGCTCCTTCATCAACGCGGACGGAACCATCCGCGGCTATCAGGTAGAGGAGTATAACATCGACCACATCGCCCCCGGCAAGACGGTCCTCGCGCTCTATCAAATCACCGGTGACGAACGCTACCGGAAGTGTGCGGACCTGCTGCGCAAGCAACTCGCCACCCACCCGCGCACCAGTCAGGGCGGGTTCTGGCACAAGCAGCGTTACCCGTGGCAGATGTGGCTCGACGGTTTGTACATGGGCGCGCCGTTCTACGCGGAATACACCGTCGACTTCAACGGGCCACCCGCCGATCTCGACGACGTCATCCAACAGTTCCGCCTTGCGGACGCCCATCTTTACGATTCGAAGAGCGGCCTCTATTGGCACGGCTGGGACGAAAAGCGCGAACAGGAATGGGCTGACAAAACCACCGGCCGCTCCGCGAATTTCTGGGGCCGCGCGGTCGGCTGGTGGATCATGGCGCAAGTGGACGTGCTCGATTTCCTGCCAGAGGAACATCCCGGCCGCGAGGAAATCATCGCGCTCATCCGGAAGACCAGCGACGGCATTGTGAAACACCAGGATCCCGCCAGCGGCCTCTGGTGGCAGGTGCTCGATCAAGGCGGCAGGGAAGGCAACTACCTCGAAGCCACGGCCAGCGCCATGTTCGTCTATTCCATGGCCAAGGCGGTGAACAAAGGCTATCTCGCGGAGGACTATCTCCCCGCGATTTTCAAGGGCTACCACGGCATCATCCGGGAATTCGTCAAGACGGACGACAAGGGAAAAATCTCGCTCACCCGCTGCTGCTCCGTCGCCGGACTTGGATATGGCCGCGACGGCTCCTACGCCTACTACCTGCGGGAGCCGATCGTCGACAACGACCTCAAGGGTGTGGGCCCGTTCATTCTAGCAGGCATTCAGCTTCAGGAATTGTTGGAAACCGCCGAAGATGAGTAGCTCCCTAACCATCCACGAGATCAACGGCACTCAGCTGGGGCCGTGGCTCGACGCCCTCGGTGGATTGCGCATCCGCGTTTTCCGTGAGTTTCCCTATTTGTATGACGGCACGCCGGACTACGAGCGGGAATACCTCGGCGTCTATCAACGGTGCGCGCGCAGCCGGATCGTGCTGGTGACCACGTCGGACGGCGGTTTGGTCGGAGCCACCACGTGCATGCCGCTGGCGGATGAGGGGCCGGAGTTCCGGAAACCATTTCTCGATGCGGAACTCGGCGTGGAAGACTGGCTATACCTCGGCGAAAGCATCGTGCTGCCGGAATGGCGTGGAATGGGCTTGGGAAAGGAGTTTTTTGCTAGAAGGGAGGCGCACGCGAGACGGCTGGGTCTGACGAGCACGGCATTTTGCGCGGTGGACCGGGCGGAGAATCATCCGTTACGTCCGCAAGGATACCGACCGCTCGACGAATTCTGGAAAAGCCGGGGCTACACGAAAAACCCCACCCTAACGACAGAGTTTTCGTGGAAGGAAATCGGTGAGGAATCCGAGTCTTCCAAGACGCTCACGTTCTGGACCAAATCATGGCAGCCCTGAGGCTTGCATGATCGGTTAGGCCAGCGTGATTGCCACCGGGCAATGGTCTGATCCGAGCACGTGCGGCAGGATTTCCGCTTCCTGCACGCGGCTCATGAACGGCGTGGAAACTCCGAAGTAGTCGATCCTCCAGCCGACGTTCCGCTGCCGGGCGCCGCCGCGGAAGGACCACCACGAGTAGGCCTCCCTCTTGTCCGGATAGAAGTGCCGGAACGTGTCGGTGAAACCGGCGTTGAGCAGCTCGCCGAAACTCGCCCGCTCCTCGTCCGAGAAGCCGGCGGAGAAGCGGTTGTCCTTTGGACGCGCGAGATCGATTTCCTGATGCGCCACGTTCAGATCGCCACAGAAAATCACGGGTTTGGTGGTCGCGAGACCCGCGACGTGGCGGCGGAAGGCGTCGTCCCAGGTCAGTCGATAGGGCAGCCGGCGGAGTCCGTCCTGCGCGTTCGGCGTGTAAACATTCACCAGGAAAAAATCCGGATACTCCAGCGTGAGGACGCGGCCTTCCTTGTCGTGCTCGTCCATGCCGAGGCCCACCCGGACGTCGAGTGGCTGCTCCCGCGTGAATACCGCGACGCCGGAATAGCCGGGTTTCTGCGCGGAATCCCAGTAGCCGTGATAGCCGCCGAGTTCCAACGGCAGCTGCACCTGTTCGGGCCGCGCCTTGGTTTCCTGCAGGCACAGGATGTCCGGCTTTTCCGCCGTCACAAAATCGCCGAAGCCTTTGCCAATCGTCGCGCGGATGCCGTTCACGTTCCAGGAAATGAGTTTCATCGCCGCGGAGTTTTCACGTCAGACCAGCAACATGCAATCGCCATAGCTGAAAAACCGGTATCGCTCCTCCACCGCTTTCCGGTAGGCCTCCATCACCAGTTCCTTCCCGGCGAAGGCGCTCACCAGCATGATCAGTGTGCTTTGCGGCAGGTGGAAATTCGTCAGCAGCGCGCCGACCACGCTGAAATGATAGGGAGGATGGATGAAAATGTCGGTCTCGCCCCGCTGCTCGCGGATGGGCCTGCCGATGGATTCCAGCACGCGTGTCACGGTCGTGCCCACGGCGACGACGCGGCCGGCGGCGTTGACTTTTTCCACCGTCCCGGCGGCGACCACGTAGCGCTCGGAGTGCATGATGTGGTCCGCCACGACCTCCACGCTGACCGGGCGGAAGGTGCCGACGCCGACATGCAGCGTGAGGAAGTCGTGGTGGATTTTTTCCAACAACTCCGGCGTGAAGTGCAGCCCGGCGGTGGGCGCGGCGATGGCTCCCTCCTCGCGGGCGAACACCGTCTGATAGCGGTCGCGGTCGGCGAGTTCGTCCTCGCGGCCCATGTAGTGCGGCAGCGCAAGGTGGCCGTGTTTTTCCAGATCCACCGGCGCGTCCCAGCGGATCAGGCGGTCGCCGTTTTCGAAGACTTCCATCACGATTCCCGTGATGCCGCCGACACTGACGGTGCGGCCGGGCTTCATGCGTTTTCCCGGCCTAACCAGGCAGCGCCATTCGAGCGGGGAAAGCCGGTCGAGGCAGAGTAGCTCGGTGCGTCCGTCGTCGGAAAACAAGCGGGCGGGGATGACTTTGGTGTCGTTGAGGACTAACAAATCGTCCACCCGCAGATACTCGGGAAAATCGCGGAACATTCGGTGCTCGATCACGCCGCTGTCCTTGTGCACCACCAGCATCCTCGAGGCGGAGCGCTCGGCGAGCGGGCGCGCGGCGATTAGCTCCTCGGGCAGGTGGTAGTCGAAATCTTTCGTCAGCAGCGGCATCGCCCATCCGTAGCCAGCACGCCGCCGGGCGGCAAGGGGAGATGCCGCATCATTTGAACTGATAGCGCCCGTCCGCCACCGAGATCTCGGGCGGCACGCGGTTTTTCTCGAAGAGGTCGTAGCCTTCCTTTAGGTTGTTCCAGAAGTCCCTGGTGCCGGGATCGGCGAGCGATTCGATGCGCTCATCGGTCATGCGGAACGGGAAAATGTGGATCCGGAAATACGGCTGACCGGTTTGATGGGCGGCGGCGCAGAGGGTGTAGATTTCCTCGATCTTTTCATCGGTCATAGCCAGGCAACCGATGGAAACGCGGTTGCCATGGACCATGATGGCACTGCCGGTGCGTTGGTGGGCGCGGTCGAATTCGTTCGGATAACCGATGTTGAACGACAGGTGGTAATCGCTGTTCGGATTCATCGCGCGCGGCGGGACGAAGTAGAATCCCTCCGGCACCTGGCCGTCGCCTTCCGCGAGTTTCGGGCCGGAGTTTCCGGACATGCCGGCGATTTTATAGGTGCGGAACAGTTTGAATTTTTCCGTCGCCCTGTTGTGGACGAAGAGTTCCAACTGGCGTTCCTTTTTGAAGGCGCGGATGAATACCGGATCACCGAAATGAAGACCGGCGGCAGCGAGGTCGCGCTCCAGTGCCGGGCGGACATTGGCGGCTGCTTTTGCCGCACGTTCATTTGCGGGCGCCGCTTTTTCCTGACTCATGACGGCGGCGGCCGGTTTGTCCTTTTCCTGACAGGACGCGAGCGATCCGAGACTCAGAAGGCAAGCGACGAAACGGGTTTTCACGGAACAGAATCTTGCCCCGGGACGGCGGATTGGCAAGACTCCGCGCATGACTCTCAAACCGCTCGGCGATTCCGCATGGTTGGTGGAGTTTCCCGGACTAACCGGCGAGGTGGCGCTGGCGCTGGCGCGGGTAATGGGTTTGGTGAACGCCCTTGAAACGAACCGGCCGGCAGGAGTGCTTGATGTGGTGTCGTCGTTCGATTCACTGGCGGTGCATTTCGAGGGCGGTGACGGGTTGGACGGGCTCGACTGGATCCGGTCAGCCACGCTGGTGGACCGACTGACAGCGGGCGACGAGGTGAAGATCCCAGTCTGTTATGGCGGCGGGCACGGGCCGGATCTGGAACAGGTGGCGGAGAAAACCGGCCTATCCGCGGAGCAGGTGGTCGGGCTGCATTCCAGTGTGGTTTACACGGTGGCGGCGGTGGGATTTTCACCGGGATTTCCTTATCTGCTAGGACTGCCCGAGCAACTCCACCTTCCCCGCCGGGCGACGCCGAGGCTGGAGGTGCCCGCCGGATCGGTGGCGATGGCGGGCGGGCAGGCGGGAATCTATCCGTTTGCATCGCCGGGCGGCTGGCACGTGCTGGGGCGGACGGGGGTGAGTCTGTTCGATCCTGCGCTGCCGCGACCGGCGCTGCTGCGCTCCGGGGATCGCGTGCGGTTCGTGGCGGTGGAGGAACTTGAAATGCCGGAGAAAATTTCTCCTATCGCAGAGCCCGCCGGACCGCGCTGGATCGAAGTGATCCAGCCGGGTGCCGTGAGCACCGTGCAGGATCTCGGGCGGCCGGGTTATGAATCCTACGGCGTTTCCCCGGGGGGCGCGGTGGATCGGCAGGCGCTGCGCATGGCCAATTTGCTCGTCGGAAATCCGCAAGGCGCGGCGGCCCTGGAACTCTGCGTGACCGGCCCGATCCTCAAGTTTCATGCGGAAACGGTGGTTGCTCTGACCGGAGCGACAGGCAGACCACGGCGCGTCGCAGCAGGAGAAACCGTGGATTTCACGAAACTGGCAGGCGGGGTCCGCGCCTGCCTCGCGGTCGCCGGCGGACTGCGGGTGCCTCAGGTTTTGGGAAGCATGTCCACCGACCTGCGCGCAGGATTCGGCGGGCTCCAGGGCAGGGTGTTGCGAGCCGGCGATCGGTTGGATTTCGGCGAGCCGGGACGGGCTCCCCGCGGCGGGAATTGGCATGTCGGCCGGCCTGAGAGAGTCGATCGCATCGAACTGCGTTTCATCCCCGGAGCGCAACAGCATTGGTTTTCCGAAACCGTGCGGAAGCGTTTTCAAAGCGAAATCTATCACCTCACTCCCCGATCCGACCGGATGGGCGCGCGTCTCTCAGGCGCGGAACTGCCACTTGCCACGCCCCGCGAAATGGTCTCGCAGCCGGTAGCTTGCGGCTCCATCCAAGTGCCGCCCGACGGGCAGCCGATCATCCTGCTCGCCGAGCGCCAGACCATCGGCGGCTACCCTCAGATCGGTCATGTGATCTCGGTGGATCTGCCGAAATTGGCGCGCGCCTGGCCGGGAACCCGGGTGGTTTTCCGGGAAATCACCCGCGACGAGGCGGTCTCGCTGCGACGGCAGGAAGAGAAGGATTTCAAGTGGTTGCAGACCGGATTGGAGCTGTTAAGGTGACCGACATGCGATTCATCGATTTAAATGCGGACCTCGGCGAAGGAGGGACGGAGGACGCAGCCTTGCTCCTCCTCGTGAGCTCCGCGAACATCGCTTGCGGGGGACATGCCGGAAATGAGACGTCGATGCGGCGAGCGATCGAATTGGCGATGGCGTCCGGCACGGTGATCGGCGCACATCCGAGCTACGAAGATCGCGACCATTTCGGCCGCCGCGCGCTGGTACTGCCGCTGGGAGTGGTGACGGATTTCGTGCGGCGTCAGGTGGGGGAAATCGCTGCCATCGCCGCCGACATGGGCGCGGAACTGCATCACGTGAAGGCGCACGGCTCGCTCTACAATCAGGCGGACCGCGACCCGGAACTGGCAGGTGCCGTGGTCGAGGGCATCACCGACATTTCACCGGATCTGGTGCTCTACGCGCCGCCTGCCGGAGCGCTGGCTGCCGCAGGTCGTGCGGCCGGGCTGACAATCTGCGCGGAAGGATTCGCTGACCGCCGGTACCTGGAAAACGGCGCATTGATGCCCCGCGCCGAGCCGGGCGCGGTGATCTCCAATGTCGAGGAAGCGGTGGCCCAGGCGATGGAAATCGTCGCCAACGGCGTGGTCGAAACACTCTGCGTCCACGGTGACGGCCCGACCGCGGTCGCCATCCTCCGCGACTTGCGCAGACGGCTCGAGGCAAACGGCCACGCCATCCGATGCAAGAAGGCGGCGCTTGCACCGTCCGGCGCATCCCGTTAACACCTTGGCGTGGCTGCCAAAGCAAAAGCAAACCCTGTCACAGCCGGAAACTTCTTCGCCGTCGTCGGCAGCGACGAAGGCCTCGTCCGCGAAAAGGCATTACTGCTCTACAACCAGCTCACCGGCGGCGTGGACGATGGTTTCACCCACGAGACCATCGACGGCATCGCCGACAACTCCGAGTCCGCCTTCGAAATCTGC
>JBGSTM010000214.1:0-30598 GCA_041736495.1 Akkermansiaceae bacterium | reverse complement strand
GCGGCGTCCGGGCGATTGAAGGCTTTCGTGGAAAAAGCCGCGCTGGCTTCGCTCTTCGGCGACGTGTTCGACGACGCGGCGACCGGGCAGGGATTGCTGAACTTTTTCCTGCGCGGCATCGCCTGCGGAGCGATCACCGAGGCGGAGGCGCTGGAGACCGGATTGACGCTGGAGGAAATCCGCTCGCGCTCGTTTTACAAGATCCTGACCGGGCGGCGGGCGTCTTAATCCTTGAGTCGGCGGCGATTTCAGCATTCGTTGCCGCCGTGCCGACTGTTCAACTCAAGTATCAAAGTTTCCACCCCTCGATCTGGCCGAAAATGATCGGCGAGGTTTCCCGCGACGCATCGCCGGGTTCTTTCGTGCTTGTATTGGGAAAAGAAGGCACGCCGTTCGGCTGGGGATTGTGGAACCCGAAATCGCGGATGCCGCTGCGGGTGGTTAGCCACTCGCTGGAGGAGTTGGAGGACGAGTCGTTTTTCGAAAATGCGATCCGCCGTGCAGCCAATCTGCGCCGCGAGGTGCTCAAGCTGGATGCGGAAACCGACAGCTACCGTGCGATCCACGGCGACGCGGATTTCATGCCCGGCATCGTAGCGGACAAATTCGCCGACGTATTGTCGGTGGAAATCACGAATCTAGCAGCCTGGCAGCGCCTGCCGAAATGGCTGCCACTTTTGCACGAATGCTTCGACACGAAGCGCGTGGTCGTCGGCGTCGACCAGGATCTGGCGCGCATCGAGGGCATCCCGCATCGCGGCGGAGTGGAGTCGGACAACGTGCGGGCGGTGAAAATCCGCGAGCACGGGGTGCGCTATGAGGTGGATTTCAGCGACGGTCATAAGACGGGATTTTTCTGCGACCAGCGGGACAGCCGGAAGAAATTCGGTGCACTGGCGAAGGGCCGGACGGTGCTCGACCTCTGCTGTTACACCGGCGGGTTCGGGATCTCCGCTGCACTCAACGGTGCCGAAGAAGTGACCGCCGTGGACCTTGACGAAACCGCCGTGGCGATGGCCAAGCGGAACGCGAACCTGAACAACGTGCGGGTGAAGTTCACCCACGCCGATGCTTTCACCTGGGCGCGGACGATGATCGAGAACGGCCGCACCTGGGACCTCGTTACCGCCGATCCGCCGAAGTTCATCCACGGCCGCGAGGACGAGACCGGCATCGCGAAATACGCGGATTTGAACAAACTCGCACTGCAACTCGTCGCGCCGGAAGGGCTTTATGTGACGTGTTCGTGCTCCGGGCAGCTCGGGGCCGGCGAGTTCGAGCAGATCGTGATCACCTCCGCCCACCGCAGGAACAAGCGGCTGCAAACCTTTGACCGAACCGGAGCCGGCCCGGATCATCCGACGCTCTCCAACTACCCGGAGTCCCGCTACCTCAAGGTGCTCTGGTCGCGCGTGATTTGATCTGGCCGGACCGCGAGTCTCTGAACTCGCTGGCGAAAGGGATGCCAAAGCTTAGCGGCTAGGCCTCTTTTCTTTGTCGATCCTTTCTCTGGCGAGTCTGGAAACTCGCGGTCCCGGAAGAGGACCCGCTCGACACCGCATCGCAACAAATTGCCCGACCGCCAGTCCTGCTAGATCGGCGAGCCAGTCGAAGAAATCCAGTTGCCGGTGCGGGATGAATCCCTGGGAGAGTTCCTCCAACGATAACAGGACCAACAAAACCCAAGTGGTGCGGGTGATGAAACGCGGCTGATGGACTTCCCGCCGGGCAAAAGCAAGGTTGCACAAGAATGACAAAACGGAGACCAGTCCGAAGTGCCCCACCTTGTCGCCAAAGGGAATCTGATGGATGAACAACCACCACGGCACGCCCTCGGCCTTATCCGCGATGACGATGATCCAGATGAAAAAGCCGATGAATCCGCACGCCGCAGCCATCGCCAAAAGACGAACCCGGGCCCGGTCCATCAATCCTCGATCTTGATCGACTTCGGATCCCAACTGATGGGCGGAAACTCCATGTTCAGCTTCTTCAGCGTGTCCAGCATGATCCGGGCGACGCAGAGGTTGCGGTACCATTTTCTATCCGCCGGCACCACATACCACGGCGCGAACTCGGTGGAGGTCTTGGTCATGACTTCTTCGTAGGCCGTCATGAATTCACCCCAGTGGGCCCGGTCCACCAGATCATCCGGATTGATTTTCCAATGCTTGACCGGATCCGCTAGACGGGCCTCAAGGCGGCGTTTTTGCTCCGCTTTCGTGATGTGCAGGAAGATTTTCACAATCGTCGTCCCCTCCTCCGCGAGCATGCGCTCGAACTCGACGATGTGCCGTTGCCGACGTTTCCACACTTCCTCGGGAAAGATTTTCTTCACCCGCACGGCGATGATGTCCTCATAGTGGCTGCGGTTGAAAATCACCAGTTGCCCGTTGTGCGGCACCTTGGAATGCACCCGCCAGAGGAAATCATAAGTCCGTTCCTCCTCACTCGGTTTCTTGAACGAACGCACGAGGATCCCCTGCTGATCAATGCGCGAGAACACATGCTTGATGCACCCATCCTTGCCGCCGGTGTCCATCGCCTGCATCACCACCAGCACCCGGTGCTTGTTCTGGGCGTAGAGTTTTTTCTGAAGCTCCTGAAGCTCGTCCTGGAGTTCGTCGAACTGCGGCGCGAAGTCCAGCTTGTCCTTGCCCTTGAACAGGATTTTCTCGTTTCCGTCGATTTTCGACAGGTCGACCCGCGTTCCAGGTCTCACCCAATATCGTTCCAACGCTCCGGTGACTGGCATGCTGGTTTATCGCGAGGCACCGCCATGCTGACAAGCCCCGACTGACACAAGATGAGGCTTGTCACACATTGGGGATTGAACCAGCGGCGAATGCACGTTGTCCTTGTGCGATGCCGAACGTCCGCAAGACCGCGAAAAAAGCACCGGGTGCCGAAAACCTTTTCACCGCCCTTCACATCGGCGCGAGTTCGGTCTCCCTGATGGTCGCGGAGCGGGCACCGGATGGCGCGCTCACTCCGGTTGATTTCCTCGAACAACCGGCTCCCGTCGCCCGCGATATTTTCCGAAATGGCGACGTCAGCGCCTCCACCACCGAGCGCGTGGTCTCGATCATCAAGGGCTATCAGAAATCACTCGCCGAACTCGGCCTCGATCCGCACGGCGTCACCCGCGCGGTCGCCACTAACATCCTCAGCGAGGCCACCAACCACGAGACCGTCATGAACCGCATCCGCATCGCCTGCGGTTTGCGCATCACGACCATCGACGACGGGGAAATGACCCGGCTCATCTACCTGAAGACCCGCCGCCGCCTGCAGAGCCTTCCGGCCATGCGGAAGGACACCACGCTGGTGCTCCACGTCGGCCCGGGAAACACGCGCGCCCTATTGTTCCAGAACGGCCGGATTTCCCGCTACACCAGCTACCGGATGGGCACCCACCGGACCCGCGAGGCGGTTGAAGGTTCGCATTCGGAAGGTCCCGCACTGCTCCGGGTCATTCGGGAGCATGCCTACGGAAATCTCGCTCAGATCCGTTTCGACTTTTCGGATGTCACGGTCGACGGGCTCGTGCTGATCGGCTACGAACTCCAGTCCGTAGCCCCCGCCCTCACCCAGGGGTCGCAGGTCTGTTCGCTAAAAACACTGCGCCATTTCACCGCGGAGGCTGCCAACATGACCGACGTCGAGCTCGTGAAACGCTTCCAGCTCGACTATCAGACCGCCGAGGCGCTGCTGCCCGCCCTGGAAATCAACCTCGCCATCGCGGAGACCCTCAAGCTTCAGGACGTCCACATCCCGACCAGCGAATACGAGCAGGGACTGCTCCACGATCTGCTCGTCTCACAGGAACTCACCGGCACCTTTGCCGAGGAAGTGCTGCGCTCCGCCCGGATTCTCGCGGAACGATATCAGTCAGACCCGAGCCACGGCGAACACGTCGGGAATCTCTGCACGCGGTTTTTCGAATCCCTGACAGATCTCCATCAGCTCGGGCCGCACGACGCGCTGCTGCTCCAGGTCGCCGCGATTCTTCATGAGGTGGGCACCTATGTCAGCCCCCGCGCCCACCACAAGCACTCGGAATACCTCATTCTCAACTCCGAGGTGTTCGGACTCAACCGGCTGGACGTCACCATCGTCGCGCTCGTTGCCCGCTACCACCGCCATTCCGGCCCGCGGTTGGAACACCCGAGCTACGCCGCCCTCAGCACCGACGACCGCATCCGCGTTTGCAAACTCGCCGCGATGCTCCGCGTGGCCGACGCCCTCGAACGCACCCACGTGCAACGCGTCGCGAACCTCGAAATCCGGCGCGAGTCCGGCAAGCTCCGGATCCGCCTGCCCGGCCTCGCGGATGCCGCCGTTGAAAGGCTTGCCATGACCTCCAAGGCGGACCTTTTCGAGCAAGTCTTCGGCCTCGCCGTCGTCATCGATGAAGACAATTAGATCGTGGATGGTGGATCGCGGATGGTAGATGACTCATCCACGGTTTCACCTCTTCGATCTTCCATCCACCATCTCCGATCTCCTATCCACCATCTTCCATGTCCACCCCGTATCTCAACCGCGAACTCTCCTGGATCGAATTCAACCAGCGTGTCCTCAATGAAGCCTTGCGGGACGACCTGCCGCTGTTGGAGAGGGTGAAGTTCCTCGCCATCACCGCCTCGAACCTCGACGAATTCTTCCAGGTCCGCATCGGCGGCCTCATGTTGATGCGCCGCAGCGGACGCAAGACGCCGGACCCATCCGGACTCACCCCCGCCCGGAATCTGACCGCGCTGCGCCAGCGGATCCTCAAGATGACGGCGGACCAGTACAGCCTGCTCACCGGCTCACTCGTCCCCGCATTGGAAAAAGCCCGCATCTATCCGCTTCAGCCGCGGAATCTCACGGTTGCCCAGTCCGCGCAGGTCGCGGCCACTTTCGAAGATGCGATTTTCCCGCTGCTCACGCCACTCGCCGTCGACCCCGATGGTCCGCCTCCCGTGGTGCCGGCGCTCCAAATCACCGTCGCCTGCCGACTGCTGGACCCGGAAACGCTTGCGATCCGCCACGCCCTCATCCCCATGCCGGAAATTCTCGGCCGCCGCGTGAGCGTCACGCTCGAGGGCGAAGGTCATGGATTCGTACTCATCGAGGATCTCGTCGCCACCCACGCCGGCCAGCTGTTTCCCGGAGAAACCGTCACTGCCACCACCGCCTTCCGCGTCACCCGCAACGGCGACATCGTCATCCAGGACGAGGATGCCGCCGACCTTGCAGGGGAAATGGAAGACGTTCTATCCGCCCGCCGCGTCGCCGACACCGTGCGCCTCGAACTCCGCTCGGACGCGCCGCGCGACCTTGTCCGCATGATCCAGAATGTGACCGCCGCCACGCCGCAGGATGTCTATCGCGTCGACGGCCCGCCGGGACTCGCTTCGTTCATGGAGCTCGCTTTTCTGTCCGGTTTCGACCATTTGCGGGATGTCGACTGGCCGGCGCAGAACTCGCCGGCGATCGCCCCCGGCGCGTCGATGTTCGAGACCATCGCGTCAAACGACGTCCTGCTATTCCACCCTTACGAATCCTTCGAGCCGGTCGTCCGCCTGATCGAGGAAGCCGCCGAGGACCCGGATGTCATCGCCATCAAGCAGGTGCTCTACCGCACCGCGCGGAAGTCCCGCATCGTCGACGCACTGATCAAAGCGGCGGAAAGCGGCAAACACGTCACCGCCCTCGTCGAGCTCAAGGCCCGCTTCGACGAGGCCCGCAACCTCGACCGCGCGGACGAACTTCAGCGCGCCGGAGCGCAGATCGTTTACGGCGTAAAGAATCTCAAGACCCACGCGAAAATCTGCCTGATCGTTAGACGCGAATCCGGCCACCTGCGCCGCTACGTCCACCTCGGCACCGGCAACTACAACGAGACCACCGCCCGGCTCTACACCGATCTGTCCTACCTCACCTGCAAGCCGGAGTATGGGAACGACGCGTCCTTGTTTTTCAACGCCGTCACCGGCCGCTCCAAGCTGCTGCGATTCCAGCGACTCGTCCCCGCTCCCACTGCGATGAAGCCCACGCTGCTGGACCTCATCGTCGGCGAGGCCGAACGCGCCAAACAAGGGCTGCCCGCCCGCATCGTGGGCAAGGTGAACTCGCTGCAGGATCCGGAAATCATCAACGCGCTCTACCGCGCCTCGCAGGCCGGCGTCGAGATCCGCCTCAACATCCGCGGCATCTGCTGCCTCAAGCCCGGCGACCCGAAATACTCGAAAAACATCGAAGTCATCTCGGTGATCGACCGCTTTCTCGAACACGCCCGGCTCTTCCATTTCCACCAAGGCGGCAATTCCGAAGTTTACATCGCCTCGGCCGACTGGATGACACGCAACCTGGAAAAACGCGTGGAACTCATGATCCCCATCGAGGAGCCCGCGCTCAAGCGACGTCTCATCCGCATCCTGGAAGCCTATTTCCAGGACAACACCCAGGCCTCCCGCCTGTTGCCGGACGGCACTTCGCAGCGCATCGTCCGACAAAAAGGCCAGAAGGCATTCCGCGTGCAGGACCAGTTCTATCAACAAGCGCGCAAAGCCGCCAAAGCCCGCGAGCACGAACGCTCGATGACCTTCGAGCCCCACGTCCCGGCAGAGTAGGTAAAGAAGTTGATGGTCGAGAGTTGATGGTTGATCGCGAAGAAATTTTCTTCCTCTGATTCTCCTCTTTCCATCAACTATCAACTCTCGACCATCAACTTCCCCATGCACCTCCTCTTCGACCTCGACGGCACGCTCACCGATTCACAAAGCGGCATCATCCGCTCCCTCCATCACGCGCTCGTTGAAAACGGTCTCTCAGCTCCGGCTGCCGACAAGCTGCGATGGGTCATCGGCCCGCCGATCCTCAAGTCGATTGCAACGCTGGTGGGCGAGGATTCCGCGCATTTGTTCGATTCCGTCGTCGCCAGCTACCGCGGGGGCTACGGCCGCATCGGGTTGTTTGAGAACAAGATCTATCCGGAAATTGAAACGACTCTGGCAGAACTTAGCGGAGATGGACATGTCCTGCATGTCGCCACTTCCAAAGCCACGCTTTACGCCGCCCGCATCATCGATCACTTCGAACTGAAACCATATTTCCACACCGTCGATGGCAGCGAGCTCGACGGCACCCGCGCGGACAAGACCAGCCTGATCGCCCACCTTCTGGAGCGCGAGGGAATCGCCCCGATTGACGCCATCATGATCGGCGACCGCGAACACGACATGATCGGCGCCACCGCCAACGGAGTTCCCGGCATCGGGGTGCTGTGGGGCTATGGCTCCGAGGAGGAACTTACATCCGCGGGAGCTTTCGCCTGCATCCATTCCCCTCGCGATCTGATGGAGACGATCCGAATCAAATCTGAGAACCTATCACAATGAGCCGCTGAATCCGAAGCCCCGCCGGACTTCCTGCATCTCCCCGGTCAGCAGACCGTCAGCGTGCCTTACGGTTAGTGGAAGCTCCACCGTCACCTCCCCGTCGAAATCCCGTGGATGCCGACAGGCGAACAGAGTAAACAGCGGTGGCAATGTCTCCCGCGGAATCACGTCCCGCATGCGCACCACTCGCAGCCCCGCGTCCGCGATTCCATCGAGGGCCCGCTGCTTTTGGGGAAACGGGAAACACAGCACGAACCACCCGTCCGCCGCGAGATGCTTCACCGCCGCCTTTGCATAATCCCCCACATCGCCGCGCAGCTCGAAGCGCGCGTGCGCCTTTTGCGAATCCTGAGGAATCACTCCCGAGCCCGGCGGGAAATACGGCGGACTGCCCGTGACGAGCGGAAACTCCCGCCGAAGGTCCAGGTCCCGCAGATCCCCGTGCGAACAGTCCACACGCGCACGGAGACCATTGAAATCGAGATTCGACTGGAGCAACCGATAACTGATTTCCTGCGCTTCGACACAGGTCAGGCGGGCTTCCGGATCCATGCCCCACAAGGTCAGCAACCCTACCGTGCCAATGCCCGTCCCGAGGTCCAGATGTTCCGCGACCCGCGGCGACACCTGAAGTGCATACCAAGCCGTGAGCACGTCATCGACGGAATGCCGATGGCCGCCTTTCCGCTGCGCGATCAACCAACCGGCAGCGCCCCCGGCATCGTCCAGCAAGGGCTCACTGCCTAACAATCCTCCCGGCCCGGTCAAGGCATCGAGGGTGATCCGCTCGCCGAGTTCCGTTTCCAGCCGCCCGCGTTCCTGGTGCCACGGATGCATGGATTTCTGAAGTGGAGCGTGTCGGTCGGGCATCGGCGGGCGGGATCCTCCGCAAGGCGGAGCCGCTGGCAAAGCACGAATTCCCATCCGGGCCGTTGTTGTTGAACAGCTCGGAATTTCTAAGGTTGCCTCATCCGACGAGCCGGGTGTATCCTTGCCGACAACACGATTCCGATGTGGAAATTCATACAAGATCACTGGGGGGACGGGATTGAGATCCTGTTGCTCGCGACCTGTATCTATCAAATCTATCGCGCGTTCCGGGCGACCCGAGGAGCGCAGATTCTGGTAGGGCTTGGCACGATCCTGGTGGTGCTGACGCTGGTTTCCACGATTTTCAAGTTCGAGGTGATCAGCTGGATCATCAAGGGTGCTGCGACGATTCTGACTGTCGCGCTGATCGTCATTTTCCAGCCGGAGCTTCGCAACGGCCTTGCCCGACTGGGAAGCAACCCGCTGTTTTCGTTTTCCAGCAAGCGCAAGCTGGCCTTCCTCGAGCGCTTCGCCGACGCGGTGATCCTGCTTTCCAAAAAGCGGATCGGCGCGCTGTTCGCGATCCAGCGGGGCATCAGCCTGAAGGAGCATCTCGACAGCGGCGTGGTGCTTGACGCGCAGTTCTCGCCCGAGCTTGCGATGACGGTCTTCCACCCCAAGGCTCCGCTACACGATGGCGGCATGATCATCGCGGACGAGCGCGTGGCGGGTGCCGCCTGTGTCTTTCCGGTGACCGAGCGCGAAATGAAGGACCGCTCGACCGGTCTGCGCCACCGGGCGGCGATCGGCCTCACCGAGCGCACGGACGCGATTGCCGTGGCCGTGAGCGAGGAGACCGGCGGCATTTCGATCTGTGAAAACGGCGTATTGCAGCGCAATCTCACTGAAAAACAATTCCGGGAAAAACTCGCAGAAATCTTCGTCTCCGGCAAACCGTCTCATGAAACTGAACCTGGCCCACAACTGGATCGCAAAGGTCCTGTCCCTCCTTCTGGCGATCGCGATCTGGTTTCTGATTAAGGACCACCTGGAGAGAAACGACGATCCGTTTTCCAACGCTCCCCGGGCCCAGCCGGTTTACGAGGGATTCCGGGAGTCTCCGGACGCCAATAGAAAGCGCTGAAACGAAAATCGCTTCAGCACCTTTCAAAGACCCGTTAGCCAACCGCTGCGTTACAGCAGCCCGAGCGCGGCGGAGATGAGCAGGTCGTCATCGATCAGCCACTTGGCGGCCTCCGCACCGGGAGTGCTGGCTTTGGGCGGTGTGGTGGATTCGGTCACGTCGAGCGTGATCCCCTCGCCGCGGATGCGCCGGATGACTCCGCCCGCATCGTAGACGGCCATGAAGGCGGCGAGCACATTGACGGAAGCCTCGGTGGCCGCCGGCTCATCGTTTCGCCCGAAGAGGGCGTCGAGAAGGACGGGAGTCGGATCGACGGCGCTTGAAATGCGGGTGGCGGCACCGTTCATCTCTTTTGTAATTCCGGGAATGCTGGCGGCTTCAAGCGCCCTGACGAGGGCATCGATCCGGCGTCCCAAGTCCGGCACCGCGAGTGCTGCCGGAAGCACCGCTTCGATGCCCGAGGCGAGCACCACCTGACGCGCATGAAGCCGAGCCCAGTCGGGCGAGCGCAACGCCGAGTCTCCATCCGATCCGGTGCGGCGGCCCGCCACGCCGGTCTGCACGAAGGAAGCGATCGCCTCGGCCGCGCGGTTGCACTGGATGCCGGCGCATACCGGAGCGAGGGCGAACGCGGCAAGCCGGCTGGACAAAAGCACATTTCCCATGGCCTGCATTTTCGCTCCGAGCAATGCGTCGCGCTCGCGTTTCACGGTGAAGAACTCCATGGCGCGGCGCAGCGTGACTTCGAGCTGGGGAATGTCCCACGGCTTGGTCATGTAACGGAAAATCCCACCCTGGTTGACCGATCCGATGGCGGCATCGATATCGGAATAGGCGGTGGAGAGAATCTTGATGATGTCCGGATACTGCTCGGCGATTTTCGAAAGGAACCCGACACCCGTCTCATTGGGCATGCGCTGGTCGGTCACGATGATGCCGATTTCGTCGGCGTGCTGCCGGAAAACGGTGAGAGCCTCAACTCCATCCTCAGCTTCAAGAATCCGGAATTTCTCGCCGAACAGGCGCTTGAAATATTTGCGGGTGTTCGCCTCGTCATCCACGAAGAGGATGGCGTAGCGCTGGTAATCATAGGCGTCGATCTCGTTGCTCATGTTGGTCGATGGGAAGTGGTTCGTGGATAGTTAATGGATGGAGAATGATAGAATCAGGCGGGCTGGTCGAGCACGGATTCCGGCTCGGAGCCAAAACTCGGGGCGGGAAACGCGATGCGGAACCGGGTGAACTCCGTGGGACGGCTGTCCACCTCGACGATCGCCTTGTGAGCCTGCAGGATCTGGTGGGTGATGGACAGCCCGAGGCCCATACCCTTGCCCACATCCTTGGAGGTGAAAAAGGGGTCGAAAATCTTTTGGAGGTCTTCAGCCGGAATGCCGATGCCATTGTCCCGGATGGTGACCTGCCACCCCTCGCCGGCCGGATCGATGTCCACGTCGATGCGACCGGAGTCTCCGCCATGCGCGGCGATCCGCATGTGGATGGCGTCGATGCTGTTCTGGAAAAAATTGATGAACACCTGGACGAGTTGATTTGGATTTCCGGTGATCAGCGCGTTGCTGGGAGACTTCAGATGGAACTCGATGTCCTTTCCGACCTGATGGCTGACCATGCGCTTGGAGCGACCGATGATTTCCGCCAGATCGGCGTCACCGCTGGTGGCCTTGTCGTCGCGGGTGAACTTGCGTAAATCGATGACGATCTGTGAGACGCGCTCCACGCCCTCCCGGATGTCTTTGAGAATGTCCGCGTAATCGGGCTGATCTTTTTCCGGCATCACCCGGGTGAAAGTTTCCAGCGCGTGAAGACCGGCGCTGGCGTAGTTCAGCGGATTGTTGATTTCGTGGATGATTCCCGCGCTCATCCGGCCGAGGGCGGACAGCTTTTCATTCCGAACCATCATCACCTCGTTCTCCTTGATCTGGTCGAGGGCGGAGTGCAGTTCGTTGTTCAGATCGACCATCTCACGGCGCACGCGGGCCATGGCGATTTGGTTCTCGAGGCGGAGCGCCAGCTCGGCGGTGGAAAACGGCTTGGTGAGGAAATCATTGGCACCCGCCTGGAGGGCGCTCAGTTTGGTGGATTCGTCGGCTCGGGCGGTGAGGATGATCACAGCGACGCCGCGGGTCGTGTGGTTTTCGCGGATTCTGCGGCAGACTTCCACTCCGTCCATCTCGGGCATCATGTGGTCGAGAAGCGCAAGTTGGGGACGCCGGAGACGCACGAGTTCGAGCGCTTCGGCACCGTCGGATGCTTCGATCACATCCACGTCTTCCAACTGCATGCGCAGGAAGCGCCGGATATCGGGTTCGTCGTCGGCGATCAGCACGAGCGGCCGGGCACCGCTTGGCCGGGCACCGATCATGGGAGCCGCAACCGGACCGGTCAACTGGATGGGGGTGACAGTCCGGGCCGCCATCTTGCCGGGGATCGACATGGCCGCGCGGCGGTGGAGATTGGCGATGTTTCCTCCGTCCTTGAGCGGACTGGTTTCCTCCCGGGACTCGGTTGTCGGCACCGCGGCAACCTCCGCGGGAAGCGTGACCGTGAAGACCGTGCCGTGGCCGAGCTGGCTGTCCACCTTCACCTCGCCGCCCATCGCCTCGCTGAGGCTGCGGACGAGCGCCAGGCCGATCCCGGCTCCTTGGAATTTCCGGGTGGACGAGCTGTCAACCTGCCAGAACCGCTCGAAAATCCTAGGAAGGACATCAGGCGGGATGCCAACACCGGTATCCTCCACGGTTAGCACCAGTTGTCCTTCCGTGACGGCAACCTTGACCTCAATGGTGCCGCTTGACGGGGTGAACTTGATGGCGTTGATGACCAGATTGAGGAGGATCTTGTCGAACTTGTCGCGGTCCAACCGGACCGCCGGACTATCAGACTTGCACTCCCAGAGAAGCGCCACGCGGTCCTGCTCGGCGAGATGCCGGACCGAGCGCAGGAGTCCCTCCAGATGATCGCCGATCACCGTCGGCTGGAGATTGATGTCCGCGTGCCCGGTGTCGAAGCGGACGAGATCCAACAGATCGTCGATCAGCTTGAGCAGGCGCAGGCCGTTCTGCTCGAGCATCACGGTCATTTCCTGAACAACCGGGTCGGCGGACTGGCGGCCGAGCACGCTTCTCAGCCGCTCGGTGATGCCGAGCATGATGGTGAGCGGCGTGCGGAGTTCGTGGCTGATGTTGGCGAAGAAGCGGGTCTTCGCCTCATCAAGCTCGCTGAGCTGCCGGTTCTGGGCTTCCAGCAGTCCCCGCGATTTCTCGACCTCCATCCGCAGGCTGTATTCGCTGAATCGCAGGTTTTCATAGAAATAACTTCCCGCCAGCACGAACACCGAGGTGGCGAAAAGAAAATAGAAGTTTCCATACAGGATCCGCGGGTCCGATTGGGTTGGCGAGAGGATCACCGCGAGCGCATAACAGACGAACGTCATCAGGATCATCACCAGCGAGTTCCAGAAGGTCCAGCGCAGCAGCAATGACAGGCCGACGAGGACCAGGCTCAGACCGGCGTAATAGACGGAATTCCCCCCTTCCGTCACCGAGATCATGATGCAGATGGAAACAAGCGGCAGCAGAGCGATCCCTTGTGCCACGATGCTGGCTTGGGAGGAATGACGCGCCATCCCCAGATACCAGAAAATCAATCCGAGAAGGACCGCGCTGATCGAGCGGATCAGCAGGAAATCAAATCCCCGGCTCGGGATGATCACCCAGTCGAGTGACGCCCCGGCGAGCATGAACACCCCTGCAAAAACCGCTGCACGCCGCACGTTGTCGAACGCAATGCCGCTTTCATATTCGCGGAAGGTTCGACGCAACTCCGCATCCGCCTCCTTCGGATTGACCGAGGCTTCAGCCATTGGCGAGTTCGATTTCAAGGAACAAATTCACTCCTGTGGAATCGGCTTCAATCTTCGTACCCTTCAAATTCAGTCCATCGGGAACGAGGTCCGCCATCTCCGACTCGTCGCGGTAAATCAGGTTCCACTCCATCACGTATTCCATCCACGCTTTCCTCGGGTTGCTGGCCGCGACGTTGGTCACGATGACGATGCCGCCCGGCCGGATCATCGTGCAGAAAAGTTCCACCAGGCGCTTGCACACGCGCTGGGAGAGATAGTCGAACAGGCCGGCGCAATAGACCACGTCGTAGTTGGCGAACTCGTCGTCACCACCTTGCGTGGCGGCTCGCAGGAGCTGGTGGACCGAGCGTTGGAAATAGCGCACCTGGGTTTCCCGGCCGCCGCTCATCTTCGCTTCCTGGATGCGCTCGCGGGTGTATTCCAGCGTTTCCGGATTGAAGTCGAGCAGGTCGATTTCCGCCAGCTCGCTCTCCTCGCACTCCCGCAGGAAACGCTGGACTTCCATCGCGGGACCGCAGGCGAGGTTGAAGACCCGGGTCTTTCCCTTGCCGACGCGGCGCGCGCATTCGGAGCGCAGTTTTTCAATCAGATAGTCGATCCGGTTGCGGTGGGCCACGACCGGTTCCGTGTTGAGCAGGGCGAAATTGAGCAGCTTGGCGAACGCGGACGATCCTTCATACGGATTGCGCAGCATCATGTTGACCATTTCATAGTCGCCGGCATAGCCGAGCGGCTTGGTGTAGGTCCGATAGAGGAAAGGCGAACACAATACGATGGGGTGCAATTCCCGGCGCACGTAGGCTTTGTGGACCGCCACTTCCCCCTCACCCACCTCCAGGGAAACCTCCTCGAACTTCTCCATGGAAGGCAGCACCTCCTCAACCACCCGGTTTTCAATCCCTGAGAAAATCTCCTGCTCAAGCTCGTCCCGCCGCCGGGTCACCGTGGTGCGGATGCCCACGTCCACTCCTGTTAGCCAGTGCTGGACTCCGGAAAGCATGCTTGCGAGGTCCGCCACCACCAGCTTGAAGGGATCCTGCACCTTGTTGGCGGATTTCCACTCGCCCATGAAATTGGCGAACTGCCCGCAAAGGTCACCACCTCCGCTCGGAGAGGTGCCGCCGCTCACGCTGGAAAGGAAGTCGAACTCCACCCAGCCCTCGTCGAGCATCGCCTCGCAGACGAGCACGATTCCGGTGTTGAGCAGATTGCTGACGACCGCCTTTCCATGGTAAAGCAAGCGCCGGGACGCCATGATCCGGAAGTCCGACAGAACCTCGGACAACTGGAGGATGCTGTAGGGGTTGTAAACCTCGAAGACGACGGAATACCGCTTGATTCTCAGAAGGTTGGCTGTCAGTTCCGTGCCCTGGCTATTCCGGCATGTGATGACGCTTTGGGATGATTCGCTTGTTAAATCCATGCTCGCAGATGATCGCTGCGGTAGATTGGACTCCCCGGCTTACATTCCGCAAGCAACTAGAAATCTTTTTTCAGGTAAATTGACTATCCACGAAACGCGGCGACGCCGGAACGGAAAAATCTGATAGTTGCCCTGAAATTCAAGCCTCGCGGCGCTTCCGCACGGCAGTGGCAAGCAACTCGAGTGTCTCGATCGTATCATCCCAGCCGATGCAGGCATCGGTCACCGATTGACCGCGGGTGAGCTTGCTCAAGTCCTTGACCAGCTTCTGGTTGCCTTCAACGAGGTTGGACTCGATCATCACCGAAGTGATCACTTTGGAACCCGCGGCGATCTGGTTGGCGAGGGCACGCGCGACGAGCGGCTGGTTCCGGTAATCCTTCATGGAATTCCCGTGCGAGCAGTCCACCATCAGCGACTCGGTTAGACCTTGTTCGCGAAGCATTTCAGCGGCGGCGTCGATCTCGGGTTTCTCGTAGTTGGCACCGGCTTTCCCTCCCCGCAAAATGAGGTGGCACGACTCGTTTCCAGCAGTCGAGACGATCGCGGAAACCCCTTGTTTCGTTACCGACAGAAAATGATGCGGACGCGAGGAAGACTGGATCGCATCCAGCGCGATCTGGATCGAACCGCCGGTGCCGTTTTTGAAGCCGACCGGCATCGAGAGCCCGGACGCCAGCTCGCGGTGGATCTGGGACTCCGTAGTCCGAGCGCCAATCGCCGCCCAAGCGATGAGATCCGCAATGTATTGCGGGCAGATCGTGTCAAGAAACTCGGTCCCGGCCGGCACGCCCATGTTCGCCAAATCGAGCAAAAGCCCGCGGGCGATGCGCAGTCCGTGATTGATGTCGAACGAATCGTCGAGATTCGGATCATTGATCAGCCCCTTCCAGCCAACCGTCGTCCGTGGCTTTTCGAAATAGACCCGCATGATCACGAACACGTCCTTTTCCACGCGTTTCGCCTCCTCCTTCAGCTTCACCGCGTATTCCATTGCGGCTTCCGGATCATGGATCGAGCATGGACCGACGATCGCCAGCAACCGGTCGTCATCTCCCCGCAGGATCGCCTCGGCCTGCGAGCGGGCGCTGGCTACAAGTTCGGACGCCTGCTCGGTGAGAGGGAGATAATAGGCGAGAACCGCCGGGGAAATCAGCGGATTGAGGCCAGTAATGCGAAGATCGTCGGTGCGGTGATGAGTCACGGCGGAAATCGTTGACCTTGGATCGCCGGCTAGGCAAGGCACAATTGATTCCCGGTAGCCTTAAATGGAGTGCATCACCGGCCTAATCTTCGGAGATCGCGGTGCGGTAAAAACGGCGGGGACCCCCACCGGTGTCTTCGATCAAGCGGATGGTGCCCGGCTGCGGTGTTGTCACAGTCACGCCTGTTGCGCTTCTCCAGATAGCGGTGCCCCGCAGGCGGGTTGTTAGGGTGTCCCATGATCCGGGTTGCAGATCGTCCGAGGCTTGGATGGCCAGGGTGAGTCCCGAGGCTGTGGGATTGAGGTGGCAGTCCATGATCGCCGTGCCGGCCGCTGTCTGCATCGCGGCGGGTTCGAAGCCGGAGTAAGCGATTCCATTGGCGAGGCCATCGGAGTCGAAATCATCGGCCACACCGGTGCCGGGCGCGCCGGGGGTGGCGAGCAGGGAACCTCGCACATAACTTTCGTAGGTGGGGGCGAGCTGGGCGATCCAGTCGCGGATCAACGCCTGATCGGTCAGAGCCATGGCATCGCTCGGCCGCATGCGGGTGCCTTGCTGGGGAATGGCGAGATTGATCTTTTCAAAAAGATAACTCCGGTTCGGATTGCCGGGATCCACCAGTTTGAGGCCCGGAACAAACTGACTGGGTTGATCGTTGAGCGCGGCAAATGCATTTCCTTGTGTGAGGTCGAGTCCGCCGTTGTTGGAGGTGTTGGCCCGATGGCAGCCGATGCATTGGTTGGTCAGGATGGCCTGCACGGTGCTGAAGGGCACGTCGGGAGTCACCGGGATGCTGGAGAGATCGTCACCCGCTCCGCCGCTCCATTCGCCGAGAATGAGTCCGGGATCAAGCGCCTGTGAAGCTGCCAGCATGGCAGTGGATTGGATGCTGGTGAAGCGCGCGCGCCCGGTGTCCTCCGTGGCGGTGAGGGTGAAACTGCGGCCGCCGAGCGAGGTGGGGATGCCGATGTAGTAATAGCCAAGTGCGTCTGCCGAAGTGCGGTTGTTCACTCCGAGCGGAGGGATCCATGAACCGTGACGGGCATCCCGCCCGCCGCCGAAGGCAACCGGAGTTGTCCCTTCTGTCAGGGAGAGATCCACCGCGGCAGGCTCGCCTGAAACAGTCTGGACGCGGCCTCGCAAGGCGGTGTCCGAGAGCCATACGTCGCCGTGGACGGTCGTCACGACTCCGGGACTGGTGAGGTCGCCGCGGGTCCGGGCTTGCAGGCCGCCCGGGTTTCCATCGCCGATGACCATGACAAAGCCGTCCGCAGTGAGCGGGAGCCCAAGCATGGATGAGTAAATTCCTCCGACAGGGATGGTGAATTGGTTTTCATTTGGCCCGGTGCCGCCGAAGCGGACTGGCGTGGTGCCATCCCGCTGAAACAGGGAAACGGTGATGGCCATGGATGCCGGCGTGGCAGGGAGACTGCGTGCATCGAAGACCGAGAGATTGACCGACACGGAGTTCTCCAACGTCGCCACCACCTCGCGCGTGGCGGTGGCGCTGAGTCCCGCAGTGTCGGTAACGGTCAGCGTGACCATGAAACGGCCGGGATGAGTGTATGTGTGGGTGGGATTCTGCAACGTTGATGTTTGTCCGTCACCGAAGTTCCACGTTCTCGATGCGATCGGCCGGGTGCCGGGGGTGGAGGTGTCGGAAAAGCTGATTTCCAACGGAACTTCGCCACTTCCTTGGTTGGGCGTAAGTGTCATGGCCGCCGCAGGGGGTGATCCGCTGGCGAAACGATGCCGTCGGAGGTTATGCCAACCACCTTCTGCCTGTCCGCCGCCTGTATCGGTGTAATACAGGTGTCCGTCCGGCCCGAACTCCAAGTCCACAGCCACCACCGATTGCTCCCACCAGTTTCCACCCTGGCCATCGGAAATGGAGGTCATCACACTCAGATCCGGACCGGATAGAGTGAAGCGCCGGATGCCCCATGGGACCGGAAACCAGTCCCCGAGATAGAGCGTCGGCAAGCCGTTGTGGGCGAAAGGGCCGCTCGTCGCGATGGCGATGCCGATCAAGGACGGACTGGTGGTATGCATCACGCGGAAGTTCGGATCGGGTGGATTGAGGAAACCGCCGTTGTCACCTCCCGGTCCCCAACTGCCGTTGCTGCCTTTTTGCACCCATGCCACACGATCCGTCCCATCGCCGTTCTCGGAAATGATGACCACATCCGCGCGTGTCGGGTGGAGAACGAAGCGAAAAGCATTCCGCAAGCCACGCGCCCAGACGCGGGAGCGGATCGAGTTCGGATTTCCATCGAACCACGGATTGTCCGAGGTACCCAGGCCCGTGGAGGAATCCACACGGAGGATTTTCCCCTCGTAAAAATCGATGTTTTGGGCGCGTGACGGGTTGCCATCGTCACCGAAGGAGATCAGCACGTGATAGGGGTCATCCGGACGGATCGCGATGTCCCCCGCCTTATGAATCGCGGTCACACTGGGCAAACCGGAGAGCAAAACCGTGGCCGAACCGGACTCGATGGCGGAAAACGTGTTATCAAACGTGTAGCGGACCAGACGTTGGTCGCCGGGTGTGGTGAAAAACAGATAGATGAAGCGGTTGTTCGCGAAGTCCGGGTCGAGCGCCATACCTAACAATCCGCCTTCAGCGTCGAAATCCACCTCGCTCTGGATGTCCAGCATCACGACCGGGCTCTGGAATCCGCCCGAACCATTCGGCGCCAGGCGGAGCAGGCGTCCTCGTTTCTCGGCCAGATACAGCCGCCCGGCATGATCGAACTCGATTTTTGTTTTACCCGCGCCCGAGTCGATCGTGTCCGTCGTGAAATTGCCATCCACCGGTGCTGCGGAAAGCGGCGGACTGGAAATGGCGGCGATGATCGCGGCTGCGAGGAAGGAGATGATAGATGCCGGGAATTTTTTGATGGGATGAAGACCGTTGAAACAGCCGGTCGGGGAAGGAAAACGTGCCCAAACGGCCGTGTTGCAGACGGAATTGCTGATTTTGGCAATCACATTCATGGAGTTTATACCTAGCTCTAAAGGCTGTTTTGCCAAGATCTCTTTTGAATGCACTCAGCGATCCGGCCTACTCGTCCGGGGTGTTCTATTGACAGTTGGGAAGCGATCCAATCGTGGCTCACGCGGGTCATTTCCCGCAGGAGGCAGGCGAGGAATGCCGAGGGTTTTGTCACCGTTGATCCACCGGCCACCCTTTTCACCGGAGACTCTGCTTGCGGGTGGATTCGGATCCTGCTTGCCTCCTCCTCTGATGAAAAACCTCCTGATCAGCCTGCTTTTCAGCCTGCCCTTGTTCGCCAAGGAAATCCCCGCAGCCGCCCCGAGCGCCGCGGCGGCTGAGAATTTCCTCGCCACCCTCGATCCCGGGCAGAAGGCCAAGGCCGCGTTGCCCTTTATCAGCGAGGAGCGCGAAAATTTCCGCTACACCCCGCGGGACCGCGCCGGACTTCCCCTCAAGGAAATGACCGATGTCCAACGCGAGGCCGCCATGAAACTCGTCGACTCCGCCTTGAGTGAAAAAGGCAAACTCAAGGCCACCCAGATCATGTCGCTGGAAAGCGTCCTGGCGGAAATGGAGAAGGATCCGGTGAGGCGGGATTCCGGCCGCTATTTCGTTGCCGTGTTTGGAACTCCGGGCGATCCGAAAGGCTGGGGCTGGCGCATCGAGGGCCACCACTTGTCGGTCAATCTCACCTTCGTCGAAGGCAAAGGCATTTCGGTGACTCCTTCCTTCATGGGCTCCAATCCGGGAGAAGTCCGCGAAGGACCGAAGAAAGGCCTGCGCGTGCTCGCCGCCGAGGAAGACCTCGCCCGCACCCTCACCGTCACCTTGCTGGCTGCTGGCAAGACCGACGTCATCTTCAGCGAAAAGGCTCCCGCCGAGATCCTCAGCTTCGAAAACCGCAAGGCTACTGCGCTCGATCCCGTCGGCGTGATTTCCTCCGACCTCACCGGCATCCAGCGCAGCGCCCTGCTCACCCTGCTCTCCGAATACACCGGCCGCTACCGCCCGGAAATCGCCGCCACCGACATGGCGAAGATCAAGGCCGCCGGCATCGAGAAAATCCGCTTCGGCTGGGCCGGCGGCACCAAGCCCGGCGAGGCCTATTACTATCGCATCCAGGGCCCCACCTTCCTGATGGAAGCCGCCAACACCCAGAACAACGCCAACCACGTCCACGCCACCTGGCGCAGCTTCGACGGCGACTTCGGCCGCGATCTGCTAGGCGAGCACTTCAAGGGGGATCACTGAACCCTGATGAAGAAAGACCGCATCGACGCGCTGCTCGTCGCCCGTGGCCTCTGCGATTCCCGGGAACAGGCGAAGCGCCTCATCCTCGCCGGTGAAGTCCGCAGCGGCGACCGCATCATCGACAAACCGGCCACCAAGCTGCCCGAGGACGCACCGCTCGAAGTGAAGGAAAAACAACGCTACGTCGGCCGTGGCGGGCTGAAACTCGAGGGCGCGCTCGACGCCTTCCACATCGATCCTAACGGCTGGGTCTGCATCGACGTCGGGGCCTCCACCGGCGGCTTCACCGACTGCCTGCTCCAGCGCGGCGCCACCCGCGTCCACGCCGTCGATGTCGGCACCAACCAGCTTGTCTGGAAACTCCGCAACGACCCCCGCGTGATCGTCAAGGAGCAGTTCAACGCCCGCCACATGGTGCCCGCGGACATCGGCGAGAGATGCCGACTCGCCGTCACCGACCTCTCTTTCATTTCCCTAACCAAAGTCCTGCCCGCCATCTTCTCCGTGCTCGAAGGCGGCGGCTCCGTCGTCTGCCTCATCAAGCCCCAGTTCGAGCTCCGTCGCGAAGACATCACCCGCGGCGGCATCGTCCGCGATCCGCTACTTCACGAGCGGGCCGTGCAGAAAATCCGCGAGTTCGTCACCACCGAGTTCTCCTGCAACTGGCACGGCGTCATCCCCTCACCCATCACCGGCACCGACGGAAACCAGGAATTTCTTGCCTGGATCACCATCCCCGCAGCCGGAATCGCCCAAATTCCATCCTCTCCCCCTTCCTAGATTCGTTCGATTCGTCCGATTCGTGGTTCCTCCCTCTTCCAACCTCTGTAATTCAGATGCTTATGGCCGAAAATGGGATCATCTGACCGGTTTCGGGACCTAACTTAGCTTCGAAAACTTAAATTTTCAGGTCATCTTACATCCAACGAAAGGCGACAGCCCACCACGGTGAACTGAAAACCTTTCTCAACATATCCTGTTTCGGGCAACTCGGCCCTGGTCAGGTCGGTCTCCGGGGGGAAGTCGATCACACGCCAAGCCGAGCCATCCGGATTCTTTGGGGGGGAATATATTGTGCAATATCGGGTGCGGATCGGAAACGGTCCGCGCCCGTTTTGTTTTATCGGTAGCAAGCCATCCAGAATAAACCTTAAGCTTGCACGCTGGGGCCAGCGTCGCCATGGAAAGACGCCCTCGCGGCGAACCCTTTTGCAAAATCAGAAATGACCCACGAATCCCCCACCCCCATCATCGTTGGAACTCGCGGCAGCGAGTTGGCGCTCGTGCAAGCCACGGCCACCGAAGCGGCGTTGGCGGCAGCGTTTCCGGATCGGAAAGTCGTGCGCTCGGTGATCACAACGACCGGCGACCGACGCACGGATGTGTCGCTCAGTCAGGTTGCGAAATCAGAAGGAACGTTCGACAAGGGCGTGTTCATCAAGGAAATCGAAGAAGCGCTCGATGCCGGAGAAATCGACATTGCGGTGCACAGCCTCAAGGACTTGCCGACTGTCTTGCAGGATCGGTTCGTGCTCGCGGCAGTGCTCGAGCGGGCTCCGGTGCGCGATGTGCTGGTCATGCGCCAGCCCGGAGGCCTCTCCGCGCTGCCCGTGGAAGCGACCGTCGGAACCAGCAGTGTGCGGCGCGCGAAACAAATGGAATGGATGCGACCTGACATCACCGTGACCGACCTGCGCGGAAACGTGCCGACCCGCCTCAAGAAACTTGCGAAGGACGAAAGCTACGACGCCATCCTGCTCGCCGAAGCGGGGCTCGTCCGGCTGGGTTTCATCCCACCGGTGCCAACAGGCGGAATGGAGGAAGTCGCCGGAATGCCGGGGCTCTTCGTCACCCGCCTCGACGAAAGCGAGTTTTTCCCCGCCGCCGGGCAGGGCGCGATCGGCCTGGAAGTCCGGGCTGGCGACGGGCCAAGCCGGGTCTTCGCCGAAACCATCGGCCACCGCGAAACGTGGTTGCGGATCTCCGCCGAGCGCGAGTTCCTGCGACTGCTCGACGGCGGCTGCCACACGCCGGTCGGGGTTTACTCGACGATTTCCGGCGGCGAAATTCTCCTCAAGGCCCGCGTCTTCCCGGAGGAAGGCGGCACGCCGAAATCCGGTGAAGCCCGCGGCACCGATCCCATCACTCTCGCACTCGAACTCTTCAACTCCCTTTCATGAGCAAATCCGGAACCTGTTATCTCGTCGGCGCCGGCCCCGGCGACCTCGGCCTCGTCACCCTGCGCGCCAAGGAATGCATCGAACTGGCGGACGTGCTGGTCTACGACGCGCTCAGCAGCCCCGAGCTACTGAACTGGACCAAAGCGGGTTGTGAGAAAATTTACGTCGGAAAACGAGCCAAGGACCACTCGGTGCCGCAGGACCAGATCAACGGCATCATCGTCGAAAAAACCAAGGCCGGGCTAAACGTCGTCCGTCTCAAAGGCGGCGACCCGATGATCTTCGGCCGCGGCGGCGAAGAAGCGGCGGAACTCGCCGCGGCGGGCGTGAATTTCGAAATCGTGCCTGGCATCAGCTCGGCCATCGCCGGTCCGGCATATGCGGGGATCCCGGTCACGCATCGCGATCACAACACACAGCTGACGATTTTCACCGGCCACGAGGACCCGACGAAAGGTTTCAGCTCGGTCGATTACGCGCAGCTTGCGAAGGCACCCGGCACCAAGGTTTTTCTGATGGGCGTCGCCCGGCTGCGGGAAATCACCGGCGCATTCATCGAACACGGAGCCGCTCCGGAGACACCGATCGCCCTCACCCGCTGGGCCACGACCGGAGCGCAAAAAACCATTGTCGGCACGCTCGCCAGCATCGCCGACATCGCCGAACAGGAAAATTTCACTTCTCCCGCCGTCGCCGTGATCGGTGACGTCGTGAAGGAGCGGGCGAAAATCAACTGGTTTGAAAAACGACCGTTGTTCGGCAAACGCATCGTCGTCACCCGCACCCGCGAGCAGGCCGGCGAACTCAGCAAAGCGCTGCGCGATCTCGGTGCGGACGTCATCGAACTGCCGACGATCCGCATCGAAGGCCCGCCGGACCGCCAGGAATTCGCGGAACTGGTGACACACGCCCACGAATACGACTGGCTCGTTTTCACCAGTCCGAACGGCGTGGAGCGGTTTTTCGACGCGTTCTTCGCCTGTTATCCGGACGCCCGCAGCTTGGGAAATCCAAGAATCGCGGCCATCGGCGAGGGCACGGCGAAGAAAATCCGCGAATACCGGTTTGCGGTCGATTTGATCCCCGAGCGCTTCGTCGCCGAGGGGCTCATCGACGCGTTCAAAAAAGAAGACATCGAAAACCTGACGATGCTGTGGGTAAAAGCCGCCGAGACCCGCGACATCGTCGGCGAAGGCCTCACCGCGCTCGGTGCGATCGTCGACAACTGTGTGGCCTATCAGACAGTCGCCGAGACGGAGGATCCGACCGGAGCCCGAGCCCGCCTTGAGGAAGAAGGCGCGGACATGATTACCTTCACGTCCAGCTCGACGGTGGAGCACTTTTTCGCACTTGGCCTCGATTGGCCTGATGGTTGCGCGGCCGCCAGCATTGGCCCGGTTACCAGCGACACGCTGCGCAAAATCGGCATGAAACCGACTTTCGAGGCTTCGAAACATGACATCCCCGGCCTAACCGCCGCAATCGTGAAGTATTTCAAAAGCAAATCCTGATCTAGACGGGTTCGATCACCCATGTATTTTCACTCCTCATGAATCGCGCCCAACAGTTGCTCATCGCCACCCTTCTCGCCATTTCCCCGCTTCAAGCAGGCATCGGCGTCGGAGAGAAACCGATTCCGGGGGCGGAGATGCTTTTCGACGGATCGCGCGAGATGCTCGACAGCAAATGGACGTATTGGAAAGGCCCGGCGTTCGCCTCGTCGTTGCCGATCAGATGGAAAATCGTGCAGGATCCGGTGGACAAGGGCACGGTGCTGATGACCGATGATCCGGTGGCCGCGGGTGGCAAATACGGCACCGCCGACATCGTCACCAACAAAGAGTATCGGGATTTCCGCCTGCACGTCGAGTTCCTCATCGTCAATGAAGGCGGCAACAGTGGCGTCTATCTGCAAAACCGTTATGAGATCCAGGTGCTCGACGGTGACAGGACGAAACACGGCATGGCCGCCGTGATCAACGAAACCGAGTCGCCCTATCATCTCTACAAGGGCCTCGGCAAATGGAACAGCTACGACCTGGTGTTCCGTGCCGCCCGCTTCGAAAACGGCAAACGCACCGAAAAGGCACAGGTCACGCTTTATTTCAACGGCATCAAGGTCCACACCAACCAATCCATCAGCCAGGTCTGGGGTGGCGCCAAATCCGGAATCGACGGCGGCAATGACGGCGGCAAGGGCATCACCGACTCCCCCGGCGGCCTGAAGCTCCAGTGCGAAGGCCACGATGTGCGCTATCGCAATCTCTGGATCAAGGAACTCGACCTAACATCCCCTGTCACTGACTTTGCCGAGACGGAATGAGCTTCAAGAAAATCCAAAACTTCGGCAGAGACTTTCCGAAGGCGTGGCGCAGCTAACTGTCACCAGCATTTCAATTTCATTCCGATCACGTATCGTTCGCACCTGTGGGCTTACATTCAAACGTTGGACCCAAAAGATGATCAGATTCATCCCCGATTGAATGCCAATTCCACGTCCCGACTCCACCGCAATGCAGTGGGAGTTTCAAAGGATGGTGGGGTGGTCTTTGCCATGACGGACTTCAATTCAATTCGCCCGTCATGATTTGACGGCACTGCGTAAACGTCCTGTTTGAATTCGAGCTTCCTATCGCCGCGGCTGAGCTCTCGACCCGCAGCCTACGCCACCGTGTTGGATCAGGCAATAGGCGGGGGATCGGAAATCACCTCCGAAAAGGGTATTTTCGTGAAATCTGGACAAACAGGCATCCGCCGCCTGCCCGTGCGCGTTGGTCTAATGGAAAATGCCTTTCAACGCAGGTTTTTCCCTTCTCCCACACAAACAGAACCGAAATAAACCAATGAAAGCAATCACACTCACCGTGCTCGCCCTGTGCGCCTCACAATCCGCCCAGGCCGCCGGCCTCGTTGCACTGCTGGGATCCACCCCCGGTTTGCAATCCCTCAACCGATTCGACTCCACCACCCCTGGAGCGCTGAACGCGGTTCCGGTCACGGGCCTCGGGATCGGGGAATCCTTGCTCGGCATCGACTTCCGTCCGCTCAACGGCCAGCTTTACGGCCTCGGATCCGCCAGCAACCTTTACACCCTCGACACCGTCACCGGTCTCGCCACCATCGTCGGTTCTGGGCTGTCCTCAGGCATCATCACCTCCACCAGTTATGGGTTTGACTTCAACCCCTCCATCGACCGCATCCGAATCGTCAGCACGGACGATTCCAATTCCGTGGCGAACCCGATCACAGGCGGCACCCAATTGGTTGCCACCCCCGTTTTTTTCACCACAGGTGATCCGAACGAAGGGCAGAACCCAAACCTCGTCCATCACGCTTATACCAACAACTTCGCAGGCGCGACCACCACACAGCTCTACGCCCTCGACTCCACCCTCAACCTACTCGCCACCCAGGCAAACAATGCCGGCACCCTTGCGACCGTCGGCTTCCTCGGAGTCGATATCACTGAGGCAGGCGGCTTCGACATCGACGGCGCGGACGGCACCGCTTACGCTGCACTTTCCGTAGGCGGCACCTCGGGCCTCTACACCCTCAATCTGGCCACCGGTCAGTCAACCCTGCTCGGCGCACTAAGCGGCAACGTCACCGGCCTGGCCGTTGTGCCGGAGCCATCCTCCACCCTCCTCCTGGGCTGTGCCGCCCTCACCCTCATCCGCCGCAAGCGGACGATCTGAAATACCCGAAGACTTCACAGGCCGGAGCGCGGGAGGAAAGCCCCTGCGCCCGTCCATTTTCGCATCCGCATCCGGTTAGGCGGATCATGAAATTTCTAGGCACCCTTCTGAAACCGATTATATCCCCCAGAAAGGTTTTTGGGTGGTTGTCCAAACTTACAGCAGCAATCCACCCGTCGTGATCCGACAGTAGCGTGTAAGACGTTGACAATTAGCCGAACAATTCGCTTCGGTAGCGAAATCCGTTAGCAAAAAAGGTCACTACAACGGGTTATTGCGTGTTTGAGCGCCCGTGCTGCTTTTGTCTTTGCAATCCCCAATCGGTTTGCTACCCATTCGTCGGCGCACGGAACCCTTTATCCATAAGGGATTCAAGCCCTTCAAGGCTGGGTCAAAAGCCGCTGTAGCTCAGGGGTAGAGCAATTCATTCGTAATGAATAGGTCGTCGGTTCGAATCCGACCAGCGGCTCCATTTGACAGGTTGCGACACCCTGCGACGGAGAGAGACTAAGTGACTCAAAAAGAGCACCTTGCAACGTAACCTCAAAGCCCTCCTTTGCGACGGGCGGAGACTCCAAAAGACCTGAAACGACTGAATCGAGTGACGAATCCGGTGACAACCACTTTTCGTTAGACATGCTGGGGAGCAAGCCGACCGATCCGGCGAGAGGCAGAGCGGCCTGATCCACATAGAGCTTGGCCGTGAGCTTCGGGTCACTATGCCGCATCAGGTTCATCGCCACGGGAAGTGGAACGTTCAGCGAGGCAAGACGGGTCCCGAAGCTGTGACGCAGGCAATGGAAATCCAGAACCTTCCCGCGCTCGTCGATCTTTGGAATCCCGGCCGCCTTCAAATCCCGATAAAAGGCGTCAAGGCGATGAGGCACTTTCAATGCTTTCACCGATGGCCCAGGTGATCCGCAGGACTCGAAATAGCGAGCCAGCATTTCCTGAAGGTCCGATTGAAGGGGCAGCGTCTTGCGTTCCTTGTTCTTGGCGTGTTCGGCCAAAATCGTGAACGTGGGACCGACTTCTGACAGGTTGAAATCCCCCCAGCAAAGCGACGCGATTTCACTACGCCGCAATCCCGTGTAGTACGCAACGGCATAGACCACGCGACGGGCGGGCGTTGTCACGTCCAGCAATCGCAGGAATTCCTCATGCAGAAAGGCCCGACGGTTGCGCACTTCTCTTCCCCTTGTTTCCACCTTGCCGACCGAGGCGAGAGGATCAGAAGCAAGACAACCGGACTTCACCAGCCAATTTAGAAAGCCGCGCACGCAGCCAAGATACTCCTTGAGAGTTTTGGCCGATCTTCCGCGACAGACACCGCGCCAATGAGTGAACGACTGAGGGGTGATATCGGCCACCCGCTTCCATCCGCATTCACGCATCAGAACCCCCATGTTCAGCCTGCTAACTCCGCAATGATGGGAACCCGCACCCTTGACAGCCATATCGGCGACCCAATCCGCAATAAGCAAAGATAATGGCAGAGCCAAGGTTTCGACCTGAATGCGAGGTTTCACAAGCCCCTCCTGTTCGTTCTCCGCCTGCTTGACAAAAGCCTTCAACTTGCTTTGCGCGACCTGCTTGTCAGTCACCCCGAGCGGGATTTCAAGGTCCTTAAGAGCACCCGTGGGACGATAGCGGCCCGAATAGGTTTTTGCCACGACGCGCTTGCCATTGACGATACGACTGCGCTTGAAAACGTGCTGTTTCATGAGAGTGGGGGGATGATTTCGGACTCGATACGTGCGAATTCCAGCACGTCTGACAAACGCAAACGAACGGAACGGCCAAACTTATGCGCTTTTAGCGTACCTTCAGCAATGCGCCGCTCAACCCATTTGACCGAAAATCCGAATATTTTCGACGCCTCCTTTTTGCAGATCAGCCTATCCACCCCTGAAGCAAGCAACGGTGCTCCCCGACTTTTGTTTTTATTAGTTTTCATGCCACTTTCCTAGTTTGTAATCAAACCCGCCTCGACCCATGCCGACAGCGCTTGCCATGTGAGAACCAAATGCCGGGGAGAACGTCAACGAAGAATCTCTATCGATCGACGCTTTTCTTCTCCTCCGTCGGGCGGCAGTTCTTCCGAAAATTAGCGGCGGGTTGTTAATTCGCTCCGACGAGCTGTTGGGAAGCCCATTCTCGCGAATTGACCCGCCGGTTTTTCCAGGTGCTCCGCAGGCAAGGGGATGATCCCCTTGACCCCATTTTTCAGAACGTTTGAGCGCATCCGCGGCGGGATGGAAGCTCGAATTCAATTAGCGGGCTTATCGCCGTCGGATGGCGCGGCTTGTTCTGCATTGGGTTTTGCTATGTGTTCAAGGTGGATACCTCGGCCATTACCGTAGGCCTGCTGAATTACCACTCTCGCGTACCCTCTGGCGACAAAGTAATCTCGCAGCTTGGCGATGTGCGTCTCAAGCACTTCCTTGGTCACATTCTGCTTCTGGATTCCTACGACGATCAGACTCTTGTGCTTCTGTTTATCGAAGAAACCTTCCAACTCTTCGAGTGAAAATTTGATCGAGTGGTGGAGATTCTCCTTTTTGTCCGTGCGACCGACACCAACGTCGAGCTTCCCATCTAATGAATACCACGTTACAAAATCTGCTTCCGCCTCTTGTTTGAATGCACGCTCAGTAGTTGGTGAAAATTTTAAGGTGCCCTCAGCCGGGGCGGGCCAAACGTCCTCTCCACAGGCCACATGCATGGCAAGTGACATCAGTACCGGCGTGATGAATCTTGAATTTTCCATTTTGGCAGAACGTTGAGCGCACACACCGTGCGCGAAAGGATAGCCTATGAAAAGAAATTGGAAAGCTTATGCACGGTTGTGTGACGCGGCTTGTTCTGCCTCTTCGATTTTTGGTGCGAGAACTTTTGCTAGGTGGTCGTTAAGGTGACGGATAGGTGTGGATCGCTCTTCCAAAGTATTGTCGGTAACGATGGTCGATGTAATGTATCCAACTCGGTCCAATCGACACTCTTCCCCGATCAATGAGTCCACCACAAGCTCAGTGAACAGCGTATCCAATCGACTTGGGAATCCAGAACCAGCGTTGATCAGCATCTCAATGTCGACGAACTCCCCAGAATTGTAAGCGGTAAGGCGATATCTCCATTCGTCTGCGCAGATCCTCAAATCATCAACCTCAAACAACAACGACTTCAGAACCTTCTGCGGCTTCGCTGGGACGAACCACCATCCTATGAGTCTGGGGGCTCGCGCCACAGCCATTCGAGTAAGCGGCAGATTCTCACGGATAGTCGGCGAAATCACAAAAGTATCGTCTGGATGGTGATAAGGGCCGATCTCCCAGTGTAGCCTCTCTTGGATTCGTTCGAGTCGAGGGGAGATTTGGTTGTCCAGCCAACTATTGTCGCCGCGACTGTAGGCGGCACGGATGTCCTCCGCGTGGTCCTCAAACCATGCCCAAAACTCAGCTACTAGAGATTCTTCGGAAATGGGCATTCTTGGCAGAACGTCTAGGCCATCCACGGCGGGGAGGAAAGCCTGAATTCAAATTGAGTCGCTACCCGCCGTTGGATGAGCTGGCTTGTTCGCTTGGTTTGTTGTTTTGTTTTAGGTAGCGTAAAAGGTATCCGAATTTGCCCTTGGACTCTTGGTCTCGCTCAGGAGAAACGTCCTCCAGAATGCGGATCAGGTCAGCATCTCCAATGACTCTCGCTAGTGAGCAATAATTCCTATACTCTCTCCGGTTCTTTCCAGCCGCTACATTCCAGATCACGTTCCGCAGTCGCATGCGATCACGTTCGGTGAGATTGGCTGCTTTGAGTCCTCGGATAAGACGCTCCTTGAGATAACCCGCACGGAAATACCACGGATCGACTTCCAGATAGAGAATTGATTCTTCAATCGCTTGGCGTGCGGAGGAGCGTAGATCCGCCAGAAAGTCATCTTCCCAGAGCTTGTTAGTTGGGTATTGTTGAGCATGCCATGCCGAGGTCGCATCCTCCCAAGCCTTCCATGCCTTCGGGCCTTGATTGCGGCATGAAAAAGTCGAGTGGATCGCTTTGTGGTGCGTGTTCTCGATACGCTCGACTTGGGCTATGTCATCGCGTGTGAGCATTAATTCTGAAGCGAACGATGATGTGGTGGCACCGGCGAGATCAAGCTCCGACTCTAGGAAGGACGTTGTCGCCGGTTGCCACGCACGCCTTGATCTGACTCTTGAGTTCTATCGGCCAAACACCTGCTTCTCAGGTATGAAGACGATATCGCCGCGCTTCAAGACAAGCTTCTCACCGTCCCGTGGTATGTCGGCGAACTTGTAGACTTGAGTCTCTCGTTCTCCGGGATCGCCTGTGGTTGCATTGGATGGTCTCTCCAGCCGAATGATCGTGAGCCGCTTGGCCGATCCAAACTCCCCCCAACCGCCGCATGCCTTCTCGAGATCCTCAATCCTAGCGGGTGTCGTGACTTTGTAGGCTCCAGGCTTCTTAGTGCATCGTCAGCGAAGTAAAGGTCATATTACGCAACTCCGGTTTGCTGTGCTGTTTGAGTTAACTTGATGATCTTGCTTAGTTTCTCCGGCCCTTTGGTCCAGGTAAATGGTCCGCAGGTGCGATTGTATGTTTCGAT
>JBGSTM010000212.1:0-42201 GCA_041736495.1 Akkermansiaceae bacterium | reverse complement strand
TATTGCGCCATATACGACTTATATTAAGTCATTTATGAACCATTGTGGGCCGTTATGATTTCTCTTGAATCTATCGTATGGAAAGGACTCATAAGCCTTTGGTCGGCGGTTCAAATCCGCCCCCTGCCACGGGTTTGTTTTGACGAGTGATGTTTTCAAACAGTTCCTCGCCTTGCGAAGTGAGAGCATGAAAACCCAAGTTTGATCGAAAATGAGCTGAGTGTGAGGTTGGTAGGAAACTTGGATTTTGTCAATCATACGCATTCGCGTAGTAATCAAAATACTTGAAACTTCCATTGATTGTGATTTCTTACCTTTTGTGAGAGCTTTTTCCATATCACTGACGACTTTTCTAGCAGTGGTAGTTTCGTGCGTCCTGTGGATTGGAGGAATTTCGTGGATCCTCGTCGAACTCTTCGGTGTTGCTACTGCCACAGGTTGGTCGGTCGCAGGAATTCTCGGAGCACTTGCCATCTCCGCGATCGCCGTATTGATCCATGAGGTTCGGCACGCCATCGATCTTCCGGACAATGTGGATCTCGAAATGCTGGACGGTTATGTGGAAGAGCCCTTTTCCGAAGTTCACCGCATTTCGACCCGTTTCACGGCCAAATCTGTGGTTAGCGTTTACTCGCGACGTTGAACGGTCCCTAGTGGTGCGGGTTCAACTCAAAAACCCGATTGCGACATCCCGGGAGGTCGGGTAGATTGAATGGATCTATAAAAACGTCCATCAATTATGAATACCAGACACCCTGAAAATCCATCATTGCTTGAGGAGAAAATCCTGGAAGTCGAAGCCAAGCTCGAAAAACTTGAAAACGAGGTCGCAGAGATCGGCCAACCTGCGGGCCAAGAACTCAAACGTCGGCTCGACATTCTCAAAATCGAAAGCAAGGCGCTCGCCCGCAACTTCGAGGAATCCAAAAAACGCGGCGAACCCGACTCGGCAAGGCTTGAAAAAATCGAGACTTTGCTCCGTCACATTGAAGCCGAGGAATTTTCCGTGGAGCACGATGCGGATTTTCTGCATCAGGCGGCCCCGTCTTCCATGATCGTCGCGGTGGAGACGAGTGCCCAAATTGTGGATGCCGTCCGGACGGGATTCAAACGGGTCGTCGGGAATCATCGTCCGCTGGGAGAATCGGTCTTCGTCAACCACACCCATGCGAACTTGGAATCGGAGTTCGGCTTGGAGGATTCATCCCCCGAGAGCCCCAAGTCTCCCTCATAATCCCAAGCTTCAAAGCCCCCACGCTCCGACGTGCGATCGTTTCGCGGCATTTTCGAGTTCCTTGAGCCGTGTTTTGTGACGCGTGGAAGTGGTGCCATCGGGTAAAGCCGCACCCTTCGTATGGATGCGGGCAAATCCCTTTTCCAAGAGGATTTCGTGCAACCAGCGCGATTTCCCATCGTGTTTCACTTCGACAAACGCATGAAAGCGATTGTCGTTGAACGGACTGTCCCAGCAGGTGTGGATGTCAAAGGGGCTGCTCCCGAGCTTATCCAAAGCGAAGATCTTGGCCTTTTTGCCGATTTCCACCGCCTGCTCGGGCGTGATCCCGCCGAGGTCCGCCGCCTGTTCTCGGATGCGCGGGTGGTTGGTGTCGCCCCCGGCGTAGGTCTTGAAAGCGCTTTCCGGGGTGTCCACAAAGTAGAGTCGGAACTCGGCTTTTTTCCCGTTCGGTAGTTTCACCATGAAGCTGTCGCCGTCGTTGTTGCGGGCTTCCACCAGCGTGCAGCCCCGGTGGGTCTCATAAATTCCAGTCCTTCCGGGAGTGTCCGCAATCTCCTTCGCGGAGGGTTGGGAACGAGGTGCTTCCCGTTCCGCCGGAGCGGATGACTGGGATTGGTTGTAAGCCCACAGTGCGACCGCGGTGATGATCAGCAACACCGTGAACCACGAGTTCTTCGGCTTGGTTTCCGGAGTCATCTCAGAGCCCTGGGAAGCCCTCGTAAGGTTGGTAAGTCCCCGTCGGCAGGGCGACCGCCCGCCATTCCCGGTTCAACTGCCGGTGTTTGTTGATGAATGCGGTGGGATCGGCCCAGTTGATCAGGTCCGCCGGCACTCCGTTGCGGGCCATGCCGATGCTCAAGTTGTGGCGGATTTCGAAATGCAGGTGCGCCGGATACATGCCGAAATTGGTCCCGATGGTGCCGATCAACTGGCCGCGTTTCACGCGTTGGCCGGTTTTCACCATGATCTCGTGGAGATGGCCGTTGAGGGCATCGATGTATTTGACCTGCCCCGACGACGGGTCCCGGTAGGCGTGGCGGGTGATGACGACATTTCCCCAACCGGTGCGCACATTGTGGGCGAAAGTGACGATCCCGTCGGCGATGGCGTAAACCGGGTCGCCCAGATCGCTGTCCCCGCCAGCGCGGCCGTTCCAGTCCTCGCCGTAGTGGCGGGGCTCCCGGAGCCGCAGACCGCGGGCCTTGTAGTAGCCTTCCGCATTCGGCTTGCCGACAGGGAAATCGAAACCGTCGGCCAGATTGATTTTGGAGTCCACGGCACCGGCGGGCAAACCCATGAGGAAAACCCCGGCAAGCACGGCGCCGATTTTCCGGAAAATTTTGCCACCAGCGGTCATCGGCCAAGAGTCCACTCCCGGAACGATCATGCGGCAAGCGCAAAAAAGCGGCGGAACCGCGAGGGTTCCACCGCTTTGGAGAATCAGAAGTGGTTCCGGATCAATTCTGTTCGTCGATCTTGAGTGGACGGTATCCGCCGATCGACTTGAAGTAGATCAGGAGGAGCAGGAAGATCACCGCCATGGTCGCCGGGATGTAGGCGTCGGCCTTGAGCGTCTTGCGGTCGCCGATGATGCTCGCCTCGGCGAGGGCTTTTTGGTCAGGAGTCTTTTCCTTGGCGGTCTGTGCTGCGGAGAGCTTGGTGCCGTCGAGGCCGGTCACCGGATCGAGGAAAAGGAAGCTACCGGGCTTGGCCGCCTTGTTCGCTTCGTAAAGCGATGGGTTGGTCGCCTGAAGGTGCTCTACGGTGAAGCGGTCTTTGGCGTAGCCGAGTCCGGGACCACCAAGCAGGCCGGCGGACATCATGCCGATGCCGCCCATGATCGACATGGCGATGGCCCCCGTCCGCGGGAAGCGGTCACCCACGACGGCCAGCATGGTGGGCCAGAAGAAGGTCTTGCCCAAGGCGTAGACGGAGAGGGCCACCATGGCTCCGATGAATGTGGTGATGCCTCTGACCATGTTGAGGCCGAGGACCGCAAGAATGGAGCAAATCAGCAGCAGGCCGATGGGCGAGATTTTCAGTTTGCTTTCAATGAAATGAGCCGAAAAGCGCAGGGCGAACATCAGCAGCGAGGTGAAGACGAAGAGGATCTTGCCTTGCTCGGGAGTGAGGATGTTACCGGTGATATTCTGGATCCAGCCGTCCGTGCCGAGCTCGACCGCGCCAACGAGGGCATGGGCGATGAAAAGGACGAAGAGCAGGACCGAACCAATCGAAAACTTGGTCAGCACTCCGACGACGACGAGGAGTATGGCACCAATGCCCCAAGCAGCGGCATTCGGCAGTTTCAAGGCGTCCTGGAAGAACAGGACCAGCAGGTAGCAGGCAACCGCAGAACCGAGGATGCCGACTTCCTTGAGCATCTCGCCCACTTTGAGTCCCTTCGCCGCCGCCTCGGATTTCGGGAAGGATTGGCCGAGGAATGCGAAACCGTAGAGCAGGGTGGGAATCAGGAACAGGCCGAGCTGGATCTTCCAGCTGACACCGCCCTCGCCACCGAGCGTCCAGCCGATCAGGCCGCCCACGACCAGGCCGGCAGGCCACGAGGCGTGCAGGATGTTGAGATAATGGGTCCGGTTTTTAGGGAAGAGAGTGGCAACGAGGGGGTTCGCGACGGCTTCCAAGGTGCCGTTAGCCAAGGCGAAAACGAAGGTGCCCCAGTAGAGAAACAGATAGGCGGTCTCCTGCGGCTGACCCTTGTTGGCGGCAAAAGTAATGACGGCGGAAAGCACGTGGAAAAGAAACGCGGCGAAGACCAGCTTGCCGTAACCGATCTTGTCCACCACCACCCCACCGATGATGATGCCGAAGCAGAACCCGGTGAATCCGGCACCCCCGATGGCTCCCAGCTGCGCGCCGGTGAATCCGAAATCGGCAGCCCAGTTGGCCAGGATGCCGCCACGGACCCCGAAGCCGATCCCGGCAGCTAGAATGGCTAGAAATCCGGCCCAAAGGAGCCGCTTTGCATTAGGAACTGTGGATGCGTCTGTGTTTGTCATGGGGTTTGTGTCTGCGGGGATTATCGGTTCTGGCAGTGGATGGCAAGCAAGGATCTGGGGGGGATTTCCGGAATTCCGGGACGCCTCCCCCGATTGAGGGAGTAAATCGCCGCTTTCTACCTGATTTTCCTGCGCCTGCTTTCAAATCCACGGAGAATTCCCGTCAAAGGTCATGATTTCGATGCGCACCACCCGCCGGATCGGCAGAAAACACGACGCATCCATCCAATACCGCATCCGATGCCACCCGGCCGCCCGGCCAGACCACCGAGTCGCGAACCACAGCCCCCGCTTCGACGACCGCTCCGGGCCCGACGACGGACCGCTCGATGGTCGCACGCTCCATCACCACCGCCTGCGGATGGACTGCAGGGCCGAGTTCCAGCTCGCGGTGGGCCCGCAGATAGGATTCGCGGTCGCCAAGATCCAACCAGACGCCCTCGTCGAGCACGATGGCACCAAGCTGGCTGGCGGCCGCGAGCTCGAGGAAGGCAGGGATGACCGAAATTTTTTCCCCCGCTCGAATCCGGTCGAGGAAACGGGGACTCACGCAGTAGATCCCGCTGAAAACATGGGTGCCCTCGGCGCGGCCGAGCGAGTTCCGGATATCCGCCACGAGGCTGCCTGATGGATCGAGCGCGATGTGTTTCGCAACGCCGTCCGAGCGCAGCGCCAGCGTGACCGGCAGGCCGGACGCCTCATGCGCGGCGATGAGTTTTTCCAATGGCAGCGTCGAGAAAATGTCGCCGTTGTGGACGAGCAGCGGTTCATCACCCATCCACGGCTGGATGTTTTTCAGCCCGCCGCCGGTTTCCAGCAGGACGGGTTCGTGGAAATACGTCACGTCGTACGCGGGATTGAAATTTTCCCATGCCTCGGGGAGGTGGTGGGTGTTCACCGCGAACCGTTCGATCCCGGCTCGGGCACAAGCCTCCATCGCCCACTCGGCGAGCGGCCGATGGAACAGCGGCACCAGCGGCTTCGGCAGGCGTTCGGTCAGCGGCCGGAGGCGGTTGCCAAGTCCGGCACCGAGGATGAAGGCTTTTTTCACGCGACGTGCTTGGCGGGTGGAGTCGGGAAATTCAAGCCGCAACCGTAGTCGAGGACTTCAGTCCGTTTCTTCTCACCAGCGAGCGCTTCCCGGAAGATACGGACTGAAGTCCACGACTACTTTGATTCACCGACTGGACAAGCGGGGCATCCCGCGCGAAACACACTCACGCAGCATGGAACTGGAAATGCCCCACCGCTCGCCGTTGTGCGACTCCCACCGTGAAGAGGTCGCGAGTCTGCTGACTCACGCAGCGGGTGTGGTGTTCAGCATCGCCGCGCTGGTGACGATGCTGGTGCTGTCGGACGGCGAGCCGCTGAAGGTGGTCTCGGCGGTGGTGTTCGGGACTTCGTTGATCCTGCTTTACACGTCCTCCACGCTCTATCACTTTTTCACCTCCGCACGGTGGAAGGCGCTTTTCCAATCGCTCGACCACGCCTGCATCTATCTGCTCATCGCCGGGTCCTACACGCCCATCACCCTCATCACCCTGCGCGGACCGACCGGCTGGTGGTTGTTCGGCACGGTCTGGGCGCTGGCCATTTCCGGTGTCCTCATCAAAACGCTTCGCAAAGGCAGAAAAGACCACTGGATCTCCACCGCGCTCTATCTGGCGATGGGCTGGCTGATCCTTTTCGCCTTCGGCCCGCTCGTCCGCAACCTGCCGATGGCAGGAGTGTGGTGGTTGGTGGCTGGTGGATTCACCTATTCTTTCGGCATCGTCTTCTACGCGTGGAACAGGCTGCCGTACAACCACGCCATCTGGCACCTCTTCGTGCTTGGTGGCAGCGTCTGCCATGTCATCGCGGTTTGTGGATATGTGCTGCGCTGAAATGGTCAGGCTAACACCTCCCTCACGGCGGTTCCGTGGCCATCCTCGGTCGCGTAGAACGGGCGTTGTTCGATCTCATACATCGTCTTCGGACTGATGCCCATGGCGGTGAAAATCGTGGCGTGAAGATCCGAGATCGACACCGGCTGGGTGGTGGCGATCAGCGGCCGTTCGTCAGCCGTCGCCCCATACAGGAACCCACGTTTCATCCCGCCGCCGAACATCACCACCGACGAGCCGCCGGTGAAATGGCGGTGCAGTCCGTAGTGATTCGGCTCCAGCAGCACGTCCGACTTCGCTCTCGATTGATCCTTCGCCTTCGAGCCCGGAACGCCTTCGATCATCGCATCGCGGCTGAACTCGGAAGCGATGATGACCAGTGTGCGGTCGAGGAGATTCCGCTCCTCCAGATCGAGGATCAGGCGTGAGATCGGCGAATCGATCTCGCCATGCATCCGCTCGACCACCGCGTGTCCGTTCGCGTGGGTGTCCCAGTTCAGGAAGGGCACGTATTCGGTGGTGACTTCGACGAACCGCGCGCCGTTTTCCACCAGCCTGCGGGCTAACAGGCAGCCCTGGCCGAAATGACTCTTCCCATAAGCGTCGCGGACTTCCTGGGCCTCCAGGCCGAGATCGAAGGCTTTCGCTTCGGGTGCCGCCAGCAAGCGGTGGGCGCTTTCCAGCGAGCGCAACATCGACTCCTGCTGATAGTCGGACATCAGATCCCGGTGCGGATTCCGGTCGATTAGATTTTTGAAAAACGCGCGGCGGTTGGCGAAGCGTCCGGGATCCATGCCTTTCGGCGGCCGCACGGCGAGCATCGCTTCCTCGGGGAACGGGAGGTTCATCGGCCCGAACTCCGAGCCGAAAAATCCGCCGGTGGTGAAGGCCTTGAGCTCCTCCGACTCGCCCACGCCTTCGAGCCGCTGGCCGATGTTGATGAAAGCGGGCATCACCGGATTCCGCGGCCCGAGCACCTTCGACATCCAAGCACCGATGTGAGGCGCGGCGACGGTCTGCGGCGGCACGTAGCCGGTGTGCCAGTGATATTGATGGCGCGAGTGAAGAATGGTTCCCAGATCCGGCTGCACCGCCGAGCGGATGAGCGTGGCACGGTCCATGACCTTTGCGATTTTTTCAAGACCCTGGCAGATCTTGATGTTGTCCACCGAGGTGTCGATCGCCGGAAAAGTGGACAACATTTTCGCAACCGGCGTGCCCTTGACGAACGGCTGATAGGCCTTGGGATCGAAGGTCTCCGGAGCCGCCATGCCGCCGCCCATCCACAACAGGATGCAGGCGTCCGCAGTGGCCTTCGGCTGGATGATCGTCTCCGCAGCCGCACGCGGCGCGCGGGCCATCAACGCGGCGATGGAGGCGCCGGAAAGCTTTTTAAGGAAATCCCGGCGCGGTTGTTCGGGGTCGAGTTCGAGCGGTTGCATGGTGGTTCAGCGGACGATTTGAAATTCAGGCAGCATGAAGACACCCCATAAAAAGTCCTGGATGGCGGCGGTTTTCGGCTTCGTGCCTAGCAGGGAGACGGCAAGCTGGAGTTCATCCGGCGTCGGCTCCCGGGAAAGCGCGGCCTGCCAGACGTAGGTCGCCAGCGCGGCGGAGGAATCGAAATTCCTGGCTAACAAACTCTGCGCGCCTTCGGCCAGTCGCTTGTCGAGGATGGTGCCGTTGTTGAGATCCATCGCTTCCAAGGTCGCCAGGTCGTTCGGCCGGGTGCTCACGATCTGTTCGCGGTTCGGGCGGCCGAGCGTGCGCATCAGCAAATCGGATTTCAACAAGGCCGCTCTAACCATCGGCGGCGGACTGAGGGATTCATCGCGCTTCACCGGAGCGTCGATCTTGCCGGGCGCGGTGCCGCAGATCTGCCAGATCGCGTCGGTGAACTCCTCGGCGGTGAGGCGCTTGGCACGCGGACCTTGATAGATGTAGTTGGATTCCTGCGGTGCTTCCTCGAAGGACTCGGACTTCGATTGATAGGCCGCGGAAAGGCAGATCAGCCGCAGCGTCTTTTTCAAATCGTGCTGGTTCTCCGTCAGATGTACTCCGAGGTAGTCGAGAAGATCCTCGTTCCACGGCGGCGACTGCATGGCATCCACGGGATGCACGATGCCGCGGCCCATCAGACGCTGCCAGAGGCGGTTGGTGATGGCGCGCGGGGTGCGGCCGTTTTCCGGATGGGTGATGAGCGCCGCGAGTTGCTGCAAGCGCTCCGCCTTCGGCAGGCTGGCGTCCACCGTACCGAGCTCCGGGAACAACCAGCCGGGGACGGCGGTCTTGCCGGTCGGCTTGTCGCAGCGGAACATTTCCAGCGGTTCGTCCGCATAAATCGCCGCCAAGCCGTAGGCCTCGCTGAGCTTCCAGCGGTCGACGAACGAATCATGACAGGATGCGCACTTCAGGTTGAGGCCGAGGAAGGTCTGGCCGACCGACTGGGCATATTGCATCGGGGTGATTTGCGCGGCGGAAACGCTGCCGCGCCATTTGATGCCGTTGGCGAATCCCTCGTTCTCCGGCGTCGGCGCGACTAATTGGCGGACGAACTCGTCGTAAGGCATATTGTCATGAATCGCCTGATAGAGCCAGCCGCTGATCTGTTTGCGTCCGCCGTCGATGTAGCCGGTGCCGGCGTAGTCATTGCGGAGCAGGTCGTTCCAGAACGTCAGCCAGTGCTCGGCGTAGGCGGTCTTGTCCGCGAGCAGGGAATCTACCAGGCGGGTCCGCTTGTCCGGTGCCTGATCGGCGGAGAAGGAACGCAAGGTCTCCACGGAGGGAAGCAATCCGACGAGATCGAGGTGGACACGCCGCAGGAACGCAGTGTCGTCGAGCGGTGCGGGCCGGGGCCGCTTTTTTTCCGCGAGATAGTGGTCGATGATCCGGTCGATCGGGTTGGTGCGACCGTCGCGGGCCGCTGGCAGTTCGGGATTCCGCGGGCGGAGAGGAGGCTCGTAGGCGGGCTTTTTGAACGCGAAACCCGGTTCCCATTTCGCCCCGGCGATCACCCAGGCCTTGATGATTTCCACCTGCGGGTCACTGAGTCCCTTGCCTTTCGGCGGCATCCGGAGGTCATCGTCATCGGTTGAGATCAGTTCGAGAATCAGGCTCTTTTCGGGGTTCGCGGCGTCGATGATCGGCCCATTTTCCGAGCCTTCCCGAAAGGATGCCTCGTCGTTCATCGAGAGTCCGGCCTTTTTCTTGGTGTCGGTGTGACATTCGGAACAATGCTTTTTCAGAATCGGAGCGACTTCATGAACGAAATCCGGTGCCGCCATCGCCATCCCGCCCAAAAGAAGCGGGATGATGCCGTGAAGCGAAGTCAGTGGTGAAATGGTCATTGTCAAAAATCAGCGGGCTTTGGCGACGGCACGCATTGACTCGCGCCATGGCAGGTGACCTCCCCGAACGAAAGTCCGGTAGGAGATCTTTCACCGTGAGCGACCATGAATGTCCGCAAACCCCCTTGGACGGTCGCCCGTAAAAGTAGGCGGTGGCCTGTCCCCTGATTCTTCCTCGACGGCGGCGCGTGGCTTGTGCTGGCTCGCCTGCGACATGCCCGAGCTCCCTGAAGTTGAAACCACCCGCCGCGGCATCGAACCGTATGTGACCGGAGCGCGGATCCGGGAGGTAATCATCCGCCGCCATGACCTGCGCCAGCCGGTTTCGGGAAACATCCTGGAAATCGAAGGGCGCGTGATTCAGGCAGTCACCCGCCGGTCGAAGTATCTGTTATTGGAAATCGACGACGGCACCACGCTGCTCATCCACCTCGGCATGTCAGGTAGCCTGCGCGTCATTGATCCTGCGGATGATTGGAAAAAGCACGACCACGTCGGCATCACCCTGGGAAATGGCAAACAGCTGCGTTTCCACGATCCCCGCCGCTTCGGCCTGGTGCTGCGGCTGATGGAGTCCGATCCGCTGACGCACTCGCTGCTAGGAAGTCTCGGCCCGGAGCCGCTGGAGGACGGCTTCACCGTGGAATATCTCAAGTCCATCTGCGCGAAACGCTCGGCCGCCGTCAAGCTTGTCATCATGGACTCGAAGGCCGTGGTCGGTGTGGGAAACATCTATGCCTCCGAGGCCTTGTTCCGCGCCGGCATCCGGCCGGATCTTCCCGCTAACAAAATCACGAAACCGCGCCTCGCGAAACTCGTCGCCGCCATCCGCCACGTTCTATCCGCATCCATCGAGGAAGGCGGCACCACGCTGCGGGATTTCCTCAACTCCGACGGCCAGCCCGGTTATTTCAAGCAGCGGCTCTTCGTTTACGATCGCAAGGGCGATCCCTGCCGCGTCTGCGGAACTCCGATCCGGCATAAAGTCATCGGCCAGCGTTCGACGTTTTGGTGCCCGGTCTGCCAGAAGTAGGCCGGTTGCCAAAAGTTGGTTCCGTTATCCGGACGGCAGGAGTCGCCGTGTAACAATATGGAGCGGCGATCTCCGAATCGCCGTGCCCATGGAAAGCCGATGAAGAGCGGTTTACCTCTACTCATCGCCACCTCATGGGCTTCGGCGGATCGGAGTCCGCCGCTCCTTGAAGCTTTTCGTTTCGGTAAATACTTTTGGCAATCATCTAACGATCCGCCGCAGCGGAAAGATCTCCACATCCACCGGCGCCGCGGCGAGCATCGAGGGCGGTGGTTCGGCCGGTTCGGGAAAGCCGTCGAGCCGCAGCGGCTCGGTGGACCAGCGGGTGCAGACCGCCGGAGCAATCTGATAGGGCGTGTGGTGGACGCGACCGCAGAAGAGGTCGCCGGACGGATTCGAGGAGAACAACAGATAGCGCTCTGCGAGGAACCATTCCAGCGTGCCGGTAACAGCCGGATCCGGATGCGATGGAGTTTCATATTCAAACACGGCATCCTTCGCGCCCGGGGTTTTCCTCCGGCTGTGATATTGAATGCGGTTGCCGGCTCTCACACTGCTCATCACCGCATGTTCGTAGGGCAGATGGAATCCGCGGCGGGCGATTTCCACGGCGACGGGCTGGTTGCAGTCGAGGGAGAAAAACCACACTCCGGGATTTCCGTGTTCGTCATGCACGTAGGTCCGCACGTTCAGTTCGTGAAACCATGACAGGCGCGGCAATGGTGGCAGACCGACCGGCCGTACCCGCTCCATGAAGAATGGCACCACGCCGAGCCAGGCTTTTCCCGCGAACGTGTCGACACTCAATCCTAACGGGATCCGCGCGGCGATGAGCGCGGGATCGACGGGCCAATGCAGAAACAGCAGCCCGGCCCAACGCTGCCGCATGACGGGAAATCCCGAAGGCCGCTCGCGCGCTGACAAGCGTTGTTCCGGAGTGGGTGTCATCATTTAACATCGTCCGGGACCGGTGGAACGCCAACTTGATAGATACCTCAGTAGATGTGTTAGCTGGTCCGCGTCGCTCCAACGGATACACGCGATTGCGTGACCGTTTAAGGAGAGTTTATATTTGAGCTGGCTCGATTTTCATGTTTCTCTCCGCCCGTCGAAGCCGTCCCCGCGGTTTTCCACATTCCCCCAAACTCCCCCCACATCATGAACCTGTCCGCACGTGTCTTCGTGTCGTTATTTTTCGCCTGCATCGCCCCGTTGGGCGCGCAAACCAGCCTGAACTTCAACCTCGGCGGCCCCGGTGAAACGATCCGCGATCAATTCATTTTTGCCGACGGCGGAGTGACCGCCACGGCCACCGCGTTCAGTGTGAACCGCACCACATCCGGCGCAACCTTCCAGGAAAGCAAGGTCGTGCAGTGGAGCCCCGGCATCGGGGTGAAAAATTCCTCGGAAGTCATCACCGATGTTCCCTACGTTCCCTACTATGTGGACAACCAGGACCACTATGATTTCGTGCTCTTCGTTTTCAGCGATCAAATCGACATCACCAGCGTGCAAATCACCCCGAGTGCGGGCACCTTCGATCTCGACGCCTCGTACTGGCTCGGCAACATCGACACAAACACCGACCTGTCCGGGGCATCATTCGCCGACCTCGCAGGCTTTGGTTTCAGCTCACGCACCGACAATGACTCGGTTGCCAGCAACTCGTCCCGCACCTTCGGAATCTCCACCCCGACCGGCGGCGTCAACGCCATGCTCGTCGGCGCGCGGGTCGGAGGCGATGCGAACTTCGACCGCTTCAAAATCTCCACCGTGCACGGCGTGGCCGTCATTCCGGAGCCCAGCACCGCAGGTCTGCTAGTCTGCTCGCTCGCGCTGGCCCTGCGCCGCCGCCGCGCTTGAAACTCCGCTCATTTGGAAAGCTGGCCTTCGAGCACTTTCCAGACGTTTTCCGCGATGATCTGCTGGCCCTCGGCGGTGGGGTGGATGCGGTCGGGCTGGTTGAGTTTTTCATCACCACCCACTCCGGCCAGCAGGTAATCCACCAGCACCGCCTTTTTCTCTCCGGCGATGTCGGGAAAAACCGCTTTGTATTCAGTCGTGAAGGCCAGTCCGAAGTTTTCCGGCATCTGCATGCCGGCGAGAAGCACCTTGATTTGCGGATTTTTCGCCCGGGCCTTGTCGATGATGGCCGCGAGGTTTTTGGACATCTGGGTGGGGGAAATCCCTCGCAGCCCGTCATTTCCGCCGAGTGCGACGACCAGGACATCCGCGCCCTCGCTGCCGAGCGCCCAGTCGATGCGGCGCAATCCACCGGCGGTCGTGTCGCCGCTGACCCCCGCGTTCTTGATCGTGTAGGGCAGCGCCGCGGCGTCGATTTTTTTCTGCAAAAGCGCGGGATACGCCTCGCCCGGATCCAGTCCATAGCCCGCCGTGATGCTGTCGCCGAGGATGAGCACGCGCTTTTTGCCGGGGTTTGCATTCCCCGCGTCTTGGGCGAATAGTGCGCCGCCCGTGACGAGCACGAGGCCTAACTTCAGTAAATTTCGCATGCCCGCCACCCTAGAACCATCGCCGGAAGCTGTCAAACGACCCATCCTCGAAATCACCGGGTTGAAGAAAATCCACCGCACCGCAAGCCACGAACTGACGGTGCTTCATGGCGTGAATCTGAGCCTCGAAGCGGGCGACACCTGCGCGATCATCGGCCCGTCCGGCAGTGGAAAAACCACTTTGCTCGGACTCTGCGCGGGGCTTGACGACGCGACCGCCGGCTCGGTGAAACTCGACGGCCAGGCGCTGGAATCGCTCAGCCAGGACCAGCGCGCCGCTTTGCGAAACCGGCTGGTCGGCTTCGTTTTCCAGAGTTTCCAACTCATCCCCACGCTCACCGCCATCGAGAACGTGCTCGTCCCACTCGAACTGCGCGGCGAGACCGGCCGGGAAAAGGACGCTGCCGAGCTGCTCGCGCAAGTCGGCCTCGGCGACCGGCTGGACCACTATCCGCTGCAACTTTCCGGCGGCGAGCAACAACGAGTCGCTCTCGCCCGCGCCTTCATCCACCGCCCGAAAATCCTCTTCGCCGACGAGCCGACCGGCAATCTCGACGCCGAAACCAGCGGTCCCATCGTGGAAATGCTCTTCCGCCTCAACCGCGATGCGGGCACTGCTCTGGTACTTGTGACCCATGATCCCGCTCTCGCCGCGAAGGCCCGGCGGGTCGTGAAAATGAGCGGCGGAACCATCGTCGCCGAGGAGGAACATGCCCCCGAAAATTGAAGGTCGACCGCCGTTACAGCTTCGTGGGCTTTTTGCTGGGATCGCGCCGGAAGCCGTCCAGCAAGCGGAATTCCTTGTCGGTGATGGGGTAGGGACCGGCAAATTCGACTGACCGGGCAGATGAAGTCGTCCGACAGGCGAAGGCCTCGCGATCGCGCAGATAATAGAGGATGAAATACTGGCGGTTTCGTTCCCCGGTTTCCGCGAGAAAGTCGGGCAGGCCGCGTTTGGTGACAAAAAATCCGAGATCCGGATAGACCCGGGATTGGAATTCCAACCGCTGGTATCCGAACGACGGAGGCTCCTTTCTGACCAGCATGATCTGGTTTTTCGCGGCCGCTTCCATGCTTCCGAACATCCACGCATCGCCGACCTGGGTGCATGAGGTCCCGAGGATTCCGACGGCGGCGAGGCCAAGCGTGAGTGATGATTTCAGGAAATGGCACACGACGGTTTCGACTTTACGGGTGATTTCTCCCGCGGTTGCGGGAGCGGTCTTGTGCGATCGTCGATGCGAGCGAGCTGACATTTGGCCGATTTCCTTCGGAATCCACGAAGAACGCGGTTTCCATGGGCACGAGGAATTCGACGGCGGAATTGATCCCCACCAGGCGGCCGTGGGCATCCACCACCGGCCCACCGCTGTCGCCGGGTTGCAGGGGAATGTCCATTTTGAACTTCCGGCTTCCGGTGAACGTGCCTTCAGGAGCGAGCGAGGTGCCGAGCTTGCCGTCGATGGATTTGAAGCCGGTGGAAATTCCCCCGTGCATCACCCGCGTGCCAGCCGGGAGCCAGCGGTCCGGGGGAGTCCATTGGTAGTAGTAGGGCGTCTTCACCGGGATGTGGAGCAAGGCGATGTCCGAGGACTCCGAGCGCCAGACCACGCGGGCGCGGGCCGGTGCCAGGCGGCCGCCCTGGCCGTAAATGAGGAACACGTTCCGCCCGGCCATCCGTGACAGGACATGGTCGGCGGTGAGGAAATAGCCGTCGGGAGTGATCGGAGCGGCCGAGCCACCGTCGGCGTCGCCCGGGGCGTTCGAGGCGGAGAAATTGCGGTTCACCCAGTTGTCCAGGTTCTTGCGGTCGGTGACCACCACGGCACTCACCCGTTCCGCGACGATCTGGCGGGTCGCCGGGCTGGGAGCCACGGTATCGGGCGGAGGCGACACCGAGCACGCTTGAGTCAGGCAACTCATTACCAACAACCCCGACAACCGAACAAATTTTTCCATCCGCGCCGACGAAAGCACAGGCATTCCCGTTCGTCACATCTGATTTCACGTTTCAGCCAACAATCGCTCGATCACCCGCCGGAAGGGCGAGGGCATCGCGAGGGCGAGCACGGCGTCCGCGTCCTGCCAGATTTCGTCTTCCACGAGGGCAAAATTTTTCCCGAGCCCGCTGCCGTCGTGCACCCGCAGTGTCACCCGGTAGCGGGTGATCGTGTAGCGGTGTTCGGCGAGCACGGGCAGCTGAGAAATCGCTGCCGCCTCGCGTGTTGGCAGCTTCCAGAGGCCTTCGCGGCGCTTTCCTCCCTCGCGGTGGAGCAGCAGGCGGCCGTTTTTGTCCCGCAGCCAGAGCGCGTGTTCGTCCACAGCCGTGATGGTGGATTTCTGGCGCTTCACCGGCAACATTTCCGGCTCCCGGGTCTTGCAAAATGAGGCGACCGGGCAATTCAAGCAATCCGGCAGACCCGGCCTGCAGATTTTCTGTCCCAGCTCCATCAGCGCCGAATTATAAATCCGCGGCCGCTCCGGATCCGCCAGCGCCTCTGCCCATTCCCACAGTTGTTTCTGGCCCGCCGTGTCGTCCACAGGAGCGGAAAAGTCCATCACCCGCGAGAGCACCCGCGCCACGTTTCCATCCACCACCGCCGCCGGTGCATCGAATGCGAACGCCCGCAGCGCCCCCGCCGTGTAGCGCCCCACGCCCGGCAGTTTCATCAAAATTGCCAATTCCTGCGGAAATTCCCCCCCGTGTTCCGCGATGACCGCCCGCGCGGTTTCGCGCAGCATCCGGACCCGCCGGTAGTAGCCCAGGCCCTCCCACGCCTTTAACAACCGCTCGTCATCCGCCGCCGCCAGTGATTCCACGTCTGGAAACGTTTCGAGAAACCGCGTGTAAAATCCGCGCCCGAGCACCGTCGCGATTTGCGTCTGCTGGAGCATCACCTCGGAAATCAGAATCGCATACGGCTCGCGGGTCCGACGCCATGGATAGTCGCGGGCGTTTTTTGAAAACCATCCCGCCAATGCCTCGCGAAACGCCGTCCGGCCCTTCATCGCGTCGGTCTTCATTTTTGGCTTCAACATTCCGCCGCAGGGTCACCGATCCCGCGAAACACGCAAACGCGAAATCCGTGATTTCCTCCCCCGATTGGAGGATGCGGGAAAGGGTGACAGAAAAGCGGCAGTCCTTAGCCTTCGAACATGATCCTACGCCCGGCCACCCTTTTATTCCTGCTAGCCAACGGCCTGATCCACGCCGCCCCGGCCTTGCCGCTGAAATTCGATTTCGGCTCGGACCGCGTGGCTTCCGGCACGATCGGCGTCACGCCGGCCACGGTGTTCTCGCCGGAAAAAGGCTATGGGTTCGACCTGGGCTTCACTCCCAAAGCCGAGGACCGTGGTGGCGATCCGCTGCACGGCGACTTCATCACGGGCGAGGGCGGGTTCTATTTTTCCGTGGAGCTGCCGGAAGGAAACTACGACGTCAGCGTCCTTCTCGGCGACCCGAAGGGCACTTCGGATACCACGATCAAATCCGAATCGCGGCGCCTGATGGTGGAAAATCTAACCACCAGGGAAGGCCGGCAGGTCACCCGCAAATTCACCGTCAACATCCGCCAGCCGGACATCAAGGGCGGCTCGCGCGTCGGCCTCAAGGAGCGTGAGAAAGACTACCTGCACTGGGATTCCAAGCTCACCTTGGAATTCAACGGACCGAAGCCATGCATCGCCGGGCTGGAAATTTCGGCGGCGGCGGATACGACCACCATCTATCTGTTGGGTGACTCGACGGTCACCGACCAGCCCTTCGAGCCTTGGAATTCATGGGGCCAGATGTTGCCGCGGTTTTTCAAGCCCGGCGTGGCGGTGGCGAACTACGCGGAGTCCGGTGAATCGATCGCCAGCTCGCTGGGCGCGAGACGCGTCGCCAAGGTGGAGTCGCTGGTGACCAAGGGCGACTACGTTTTCATCCAGTTCGGTCACAATGACATGAAGTCCAAAAAGGAAGATGCCCTCCAACGCTATGAGACGGACCTAACCGACCTCGTCGGGAACATCCGGGCAAAAGGCGGGATTCCCGTGCTGGTCACCTCCATGGAGCGCAAGAGCGGAGTGAAAAAAGACACGCTCGCCGGATATCCCGACACGGTGATCCGCGTCGCTACCGCGGAAAACGCCGCCTTGATCGACCTGCACGCGATGAGCCGCCAGCTTTACGTCGCACTCGGCGACAACCTCGACGCCGCGTTCCAGGACGGCACGCACCATAATAATTTCGGCAGTTACGAACTCGCGAAATGCGTGGTCGAAGGCATCCGCAAGGCGCAGCTTCCGTTAGCGTCGTTGATTGCGGAAGACGTGAAGCCGTTCGATCCCGCTCGCCCCGATTCTCCCACGGCTTTCCGCTACGCCGCGAGCCCGCTCAAGGACATGACCCAACCGGACGGAAACTAACATTCCAGCGGTTTCTTCGGCAGCCGGAGCGTCACCCGGAATCCTCCCGCCGGAGGAAGCGAGGCGACCGCCTCCCCGCCGCAGGCTTCCATCGCCGTACGCACGATGGCGAGCCCCAGTCCGCTGCCGCCGGTGTCGCGGCTGCGCGAGCGGTCAGGCCGATAGAACGGCTCGAACAGCCGAGGAAGCTCATCGGCAGGCACGCCCGGTCCGTCGTCGGTCACCTGGATTTCGATGAAATCGGGCGTGTCGGTTGCGTCGACAGTGATCCTCGCCCCGGTTCCGGCATGCACCGTCGCATTCCTAATGAGATTGCCGAGCGCCCGCCCTAACAAATTGGGATCGGCGACGATCGTGAGTTCGGCGGGAACGTGGAATTCCGGTGCCCGCTCACCGCCCTCGCGGTTGGCGATTTCACGCACGAGCGGCTCCAACAGAATCGACTGTGAGCGCGGCGCACGGTGGGTGGCGCGGGAAAACGCGAGGATTTCCTCGACCAGTGTGGCAAGTTCCTGGGCGTCCGCCTCGATGGAATTCAGCCGTTCTTTATCGGCCTCGCCAAGGCGCATTTCCAGAATGCCCAGTCCGGTGCGCAGGCGGGCGAGCGGTGCGCAAAGCTCGTGCGCGGCGTCGCCGAGAAAGCGTTTCTGGCCCGACACAAAATGGTCGAGTCGGCCGGCCATCGCCGTGATCGCGTCTCCGAGATTCCCGAGTTCATCGTTTCCACGCGGCGGCAGCGAGACGTCGAACTGACCGGCAGCGATCGAATCGGTGGCGGTGGTTAGTTTCCGGATGTAGCGGGTGAGTCCCCAGACAAACGGCGTCCAGAAAACCAGGCTCAGGCCGAGCACGGCCAGCCCGCCCCACAGCCAGGGCTTGAAGTCGAAGAACATTCCCGATCCATCCAGACGATCCGCCCGGATCAGCAGCAGTTCGTGGCGCGGCACTTGGCCGGGTGGTCCGGGAAACATCAGATGCACGCCCGCCCAATAGCCGTCTCCGCGATCGCCACGCACCAGGAATACGGGCCGGACCGGCGGCCGGCGGTTTTCAGAGGCAAGGTCGGACCTAACATCGCGTGGCGGCCCTTCATCGAACCCACCCGGCGGCGGGCGGTTCCCGGGTCTGCCCTCCGGCCCTAACGGCGGCGGCCGGCGGGTGGGCGGACCGGCCTGGGGTGGAAGCGCCGTTTTCAGGCGTTCACCGACGTTTGCAGGAACCGGGAACGGGAAATTCTCCGGATTTCCAAAATCAAAAACCGCCGCACGGACGTTTTTCTCGCGGGCAAGCGGCAGGATCACGTCGTTCCATTCGCGCCGCGGCTGCCCGATCACCGCTTCTCTGGCAGAATCGCCGAAGCTCCGCAGCCGCTCGCCCGCCGAGCCGCTGAGCAGCGAGTCCAGTCCGAGCCCCAACTGCCAGCTGACGAAGGCGACGAAGGCGATTGCCAGAATCAGCAGGTGCACGAGCAGCCAGCCAAGCACTTTCGCCAGCAACGGAATGTAGGGGCGCGTTTTCATGGCTCGTCGTGGTCCGGCTCCTGCAGCGAATAACCGATCCCGCGGATGGTCCGGATGAAGCGGGGGTTCTTCGCGTCGTCGCCGAGCTTTTTCCGCAACGAGGAAACATGCACGTCGATGGAACGGTCGAAGATGTCGAAGCGGCGTTCCGAAACCTCCTCGATGAGCCGCTCGCGGGTTTTCACGCGGCCTTTCGATTTGAGCAGGGAGGTGAGGATCGCAAACTCGAGTGTGGTTAGGTCGAGCGGCTGATCGCCGAGCACCGCTGTGTGGGTCTCCACGCAAAGCCGCAGCAGACCGCAGCAAAGTTCGCTTGGAGCACCACCGTCTGCCGGGACGCGGGCGCGGCGGGTCACCGCCCGGAGTCGTGCCAGAAGTTCCCGCGAGGAAAACGTCTTGGGCAGATAGTCGTCCGCGCCGATTTCCAGCCCCACGATGCGGTCCGCCTCCTCGCCGAGCGCGGTCAGCATGAGCACCGGCACGTCGGATTTTTTCCGCAGTTCGCGGAGCACCGAGATGCCGTCCATGCCCGGCATCATCACGTCGAGGATGACCGCTTCGTAGGGCATGGCCAGCGCTTCTGCCAGACCGTCCGGGCCGTTGTGGCGCAGCTCCACCTCGTAGCCCATCGGTGTTAGGTAATCGCGGATGAGCTGGGCGAGCCTCCGGTCGTCATCGACGACGAGAAGGCGGCGGATGCCTTGAGTTTCCATTGGCAGAACCCATAGCAGGCCGGGTGCGGACCCGCCCATTGCTTTTACAGAAACTTTACAATTTTGGGGTGAAATCGACACATGCTTTTCACAAGGGCCGGGTTTCATCATCAGCGTTCCCGATCGGGGAAGCGAATCAACAACACCAACCCACCGAAACCATGAAACTGTATTCCACCCAATGGCTCATCGCCCTCGCCGCAAGTGTCGGCGCATCCGCCCAGCCGCCTCAAGCTCCCGGCAACCGCCGTCCGCCACCGGTTCCGCCGCTCATCGCGGTGTTGGACTCGGACCGCGACCGGGTGATTTCCGCTGCTGAAATCGAAGCCGCCGCCGAGGCGCTCGCGAAGCTGGACAAGAACGGCGATGGCCAGATCACTCTGGAAGAAATCCATCCTCCGCGGGACGGAAAGCCCAAGGGCGACAAGCCTGGGAAACCGCCGGGTCCGCCGCCGGGAGATCGGCCGGTGCCACCCTTGATCAAGGCGCTGGATGCCGATGGAGATGGAACCATTTCCGCCTCCGAGCTCGCAGGCGCTCCGGAATCACTCAAGTCGCTCGACAAAGATGGCGACGGGCAGTTGTCGCCGGAAGAAGTCCGCCCGCAAGGTCTGCCTCCCGGACGCGGTGGCCCGCCGCCACACGACGGCCCGCCGGATGACGGAGCCGGAGTCGAGTAATTTCCCCCAACCCCGATCCGTCCGGACGCTTCGCGTTCGGGCGGGTTTTTTTGTGCTCAAACCTCGTCCCAGAACCCGTGGATCTTGTCGATCTCCCGGCGGTCGCGCTTCGTTGGCCTGCCTTTGGCGGCTTCCTGTTTCGCGATCTGCCAGAGTCCCAGGGCTTCATAAACCTCGGGTTTAGTTAGATCCTGATAGCAGGCCTGTGCTTCCGGAGCGCCGACACGTTTGGTGATGACGACCTTCACCGAGACCGTCCGGACGCCCGGTCCCTCCATGAACGGGATTTCCAACAGATCGCCCGGCTGCACCGGCGACGAGGGTTTGAGCGGATGGCCGTTGCGCTTCAACTTGCCGGTCGCGCAGATGTCCGCCGCCACACCCCGGGTTTTGAAAAAGCGGGTGGCCCACAGCCAGAGATCGGCACGCACGGAGTTGGACATGATTTCCAGCAAAAGCTGAAGAATGCCGAGGGGTTAGGCAACACATTGATCGACGCGACGTCAGGTTTTGCGATTTTCAGTTTGTTTTTCCTGTTCGAATTCAGATCGTCAAAGCCGTGAAAAGCATGAAATCCGGACTCCGCTTGCTTTTGCTCTTGGTCGGGTCGACCGCAATGATCCTGGCGGCGGAACCCCGGCGGCCGGTATCGGCGAAGATCATTCCGACCCAGGAGCAGGCGGAGGGACCGCATGGATCGGAGAGTGGCAACGTGCAGGTCGTTTTCAAGGACGGCACCAAGGAAATGTGGACCAAGAAGAGTCATTGCCAGTTTCCGCAGGTATCGAGCGACGGCAGTCTGGTCGGCTGGAGCCATGGGGAAATTCTCAAAGTCCAATCTTCGTCGATGGGCGGGGAATTCCTTGGCAGCAACAAATTGCGGATCATGCGCGGGGAGAAGGTGGCCGCCGACTTCACGGTGGATACACCGATCCGGAAATGGAAATTTTCGCCCGATCTGAAGTTCGTTTACATCGTCGATCAGGGGCTCCACGGACCGGAAACCATCAGCCGCGGCGACATTTCCACCGGGAAAATCGTGGAGCGCCACAATTCCATGGACGAGAAACTCCCGGCGTGGGCAAAAACGATGGTGGATTGACGCCGGATCCCGGTTACTCGCCGACCTGGGTGATTTGGAGCGCTTCTTCGAGCGCTTTCACCCGTGCGATGAGTTTCGGCAGGCGGCGCACATGGGCCTGCATTTTCATTTCTTCACGCAGCGGTTGGGCGGGATTTCCGCCGTAAACCTGGCCACCGGGGAGGCTGCGCGTCACCCCGGAGCGGCCGCTGAGAATGGCTTTGGAGCCAACGGTGACATGCCCTGCAATCCCGCCTTGGCCGGCAACGGTGACGTAATCGCCGAGCTTCGAGCTTCCGGACATGCCGGTGAGTGCCACGATGAGACAATGTTTCCCGATCACGCAGTTGTGGCCGATTTGAACGAGATTGTCGATTTTGGTGCCTTCTCCGATAAGGGTTTTGCCGAAGCGGGCGCGGTCGATCGTGGTGTTGGCACCGATTTCCACATCGTCGCCGATTTCCACGGTTCCGACCTGGTCGATTTTTACGTGGCGGCCTTCGGAAAATTCGTAGCCGTATCCATCCGAGCCGATGACGGCACCGGGTTGGAGAATCACTCGATCTCCGAGGACGCAGCGTTCGCGCACCGAGGAGTTCGCCATGATGCGGCAGTCTTTTCCGATGATCACGTCTTCGGAGACCACGGCGTTCAGACCGATGTCCGAGCCGTCGCCAACGATCGCGCCCGCCATGACGACAGCCCCCGCCTGCACTCTCACGGTGGTGGAATCCAGCATGGCGGACGGGTCCACAAACGCCCGGGGATGGATACCAGGAACAAATGTCCGGGTGGCGACGGCGAAATGGCGCACCACGACGGCAAATGCCAAAGAAGGATTTTCCACTGCGATCAAAGCGGTGCCGTCAGGGCCGTCCGTCACCCCGCGAGGCACGATGACGGCAGCAGCCTGAGTCAGGAGAAACTGCCCGTGGTATTTCTCGTTGCCGAGGAAACTCACATCGCGAGGGCCGGCGGCGTCGAGCGCAGCCATGCCGGTCAAAGACAATTCGAGCCCGCCCCGGACGATGTCACCATCGACCCAACGGGCGAGCTCGGAAAGTGTGAGGACGAATGCCAATGGATGAGGGATTGGAGGTCCTCTCTGCGTGAATCACTCGGTAGGAGCGGGAGCTGGCAGCTCGGGAGCTGGATCTCCCTCGGCGGGAAGGGATTCGGCAGGAGCGCCTTTGTTGAGATCCTTGAGTAGGCCGGCGGTGATGTCGGTGGCGTCCTTGGTGTAGAGGAGGAAGGGAACCTGAGAGGTGCTGAGACCGGACTTGTCGAAGACGTAGTCGAAGTTGTCGACCTTGGCCTTTTCCTCCACCAGCTTGCGGATTTCCTCGAGGATGCCCTTCATGCGCTGGACCATTTTCTCGTTGAGGGCTTGGTTCCGGCGCTGGAGAAACTCGCGGCGCTCGCGGTCAAGCGCGATGCCTTCCTGCTGCTGGGTCTGCCAGTCCTTGAAGAGGGTCTGCTTTTTCGAGTCGTTCAGGGATGGATCGTCGAGCTGCTTGCGGAGCTTTCCGAGGTTTTCCTCGAGTTCGCGGATCTTGGCGAGGCGCTCGTTGTTGTCCTTCTGGATGCGGGCACGCTCGACGTTGATCTGCTTTTGAGCCTCATTCGTGCGGTAGTATTGTTTGAAGAGCTCCTGCATGTCGACCGTGGCGATGCTGAGCTTGCCTTCCTGGGCGACGGCCATGGTGGCGAACGACGCCGAAAGAGCGATGGTGAGAAAACGACGAATGAGGGTCATTTGGTAAATAAGTTGGGGTTCCTGAAACGGAGTGCGGGGAGAAGATGAACAAAAATTCCAGTCCGTCAACGTCCATCCGGATCCCGGAAGAGGCAAGTAAAGATGGGGCCGAATGCACCTGATCAACCGCCCGGCCGCCGGGACTTGGTTCTTGACGCAGCGGGTTCGTCCTGCTTGCCTGCGGCGTCTGGCGCTTGAATCTCAAGCATTTGCCTACCCTCGAGCGACTTCAAGTTTTTGAAATTACGGACTGGGGAAACTCGTTTTCATCTCCGATCACTCATCTCTTATGGACTGGACCTCGCCACTTTGGTACGCCTCGTACATCATCGTTCTCATCGGCCTCGCAGGATACGGTTCGCACCGATTGACGATTGTTTTCCTGTATTTGAAACACTCGAGAAAGCATCCGAAGCCAAAGGAGTTGTTCAAGGATCTGCCACTGGTGACCATCCAGCTTCCGGTATTCAACGAGATGCACGTGGTGGATCGCCTTTTGGCGGCGGTGTCCGCGTTGGACTACCCGCAGGACAAGATTCAGATCCAACTTCTGGACGATTCGACCGACGAGACGGTCGACATCTGCCGGACAGGCATCGAAGGCCTGAAAGCCCGCGGCTTTGACGCCGAGCACATCCACCGGACGGACCGCACCGGCTACAAGGCGGGGGCGCTTGAAAACGGCACCCGTTTCGCGAAGGGGGAATATCTCCTCATCCTGGATGCCGATTTTGTCCCGAACCCGGACCTGCTTGAGAAAACGATCCATTATTTCACGGACGACAAGATCGGAATGATCCAGACGCGTTGGGGCCACCTCAACCGGACCTTCAACGTGTTGACCCGCATCCAGGCGATGTTCCTGGACGGTCACCTCGAACTCGAGCAAACCGCCCGCAACCGCTCCGGCCGCTTTTTCACCTTCAACGGCACCGGCGGCATCTGGCGGAAATCCTGCATCGCCGACGCCGGCGGTTGGGAACATGACACGTTGACCGAAGACATGGATCTCAGCTACCGCGCCCAGCTCAAGGGCTGGCGTTTTATTTTCCTCAACGATGTGGAAACCCCGGCCGAGCTTCCGGTGGACATGGACGGATTCAAGAGCCAGCAGCACCGCTGGACCAAGGGTTCGATCCAAGTTTGCAAGAAGGTGCTTCCGGCGATCTGGAAGAGCGATGTGCCGCTTTTCATCAAAATGGAGGCGACCGCCCACCTCACTTCAAATTTCGCCTACCTGCTGCTCATCTGCCTCTGCTTCCTGATTTATCCGAACCAGCAGGCCCAGCCGGACTTCGGAAAACTGACCACCTACATCGTCAACGTCCCGATTTTCTTCTTCGCCTCGGTTTCCGTGATCGTATTCTACCTGGTCGCCCAGAAGGCGCTGCGTCCGGGATCGTGGTGGAAGGAAATCCCCTATTTACCGCTGCTTCTCGCGCTTGGGATTGGAATGTCCATCAGCAATGCCAAAGCGGTGCTTGAGGCACTTTTCAATCACCAGTCTGCTTTCGTGCGGACGCCGAAATACGGCATTGAAGGCAAGCGCCAGGATTGGAAAAAGAGCAGCTACAAGGCGATGAAGACGCTTACCCCGTTCGTAGAACTGCTTTTCGGATTCTTCTTTCTCTTTGTCGTTGTGGAAGCTGCGATGAAAGCAAACTGGTCCTCCGCAATTCTTCTGCTTCCATTTCCCGTCGGATTCTTCTATACGTCCGTCGGATCGCTTCTTCGCATGGTGCCGTCCGGTCCCGAGGTCACCCAGTCGAAGGTAGCAAGTCGAAAAGTACCATGACCATGCCATGACCGGAACCCCTATCTCCCGATATCTTCTTCCCCTTCTTGCCAGTATTCTCGCCGCCGTGGGACTCACAGGCTGCGGAACAGGTGGGTACTCCCAGAGCGGAGACACCCGCAACAAAATGATCGTCAGCGTACGTGATCAGAAAATGATGCTGGTCCGTGACGGCGCACCTGTGAAAACCTACAAAATCTCCACCTCCAAGTTCGGGGTGGGGGATCGCCCTGGAAGCAATTGCACTCCACTCGGCCGACTCCAGGTGGCCAAGAAAATCGGCGATAACGCGCCGATCGGCTCGGTTTTCAAGTCCCGCCGCCGCACCGGTGAGGTTCTCAAGCCGAACGCGCCGGGCCGCGATCCGGTGGTCACCCGCATCATGTGGCTGACCGGCACGGAGTCCCGGAATCAGAACACGTTCCGGCGCACCATCTACATCCACGGTACGCCCGAGGAAAATCGCCTCGGTTCGCCCGCATCCTACGGCTGCATCCGCATGGGCAGCCGCGATGTCGCGGATCTTTACAACCGGATCGGCACCGGGGCCGACGTCTTCATCATCCGCGGATCCATCGAGACCAAAAAGGAAAACCAATCCTCGGTATCGGTCGGAAAAACCGGTGGTAACTCCCGCAGCTGAGATTCTCTGAAACACGAGCTTGACACCGACTCGCATATTCCTATTTTCCCCCGCCCGCCTCGAGGCGGCTGATTTTTTCACACTACGACCATGGCCAATCACAAATCTTCAATCAAGCGCGCACGTCAAACTGTTGTGCGGACCGAGCGCAACCGTGCGGAAAAAAGCCGCATGAAGACCCTCCGCAAGAAGGCTCTCACCGCGATCGCCTCCGGTGACAAGGCAGCCGCCGCCGAAGCCAGCTCCGCGTTTTCCTCGGTCGTCGACAAAGCCGCAAAGCGTAACTTGATTCACCCGAACAAAGCGGCTAACCTGAAGAGCAAGACCGCGAAGGCCCTCGCCGGCATCGCTTGATTCTGCCGGAAGCAGGTTTCATAAATTCCAAAGAAACAAGCGGACCGGTTCACCGGTGCCGCTTTTTTCATACCCACATGGCTGAATCATCACAACCACCCAACCGCGCGGCCGCCGCCGCCAAGATCGTCGCGAACCCTGCAGGATACAAGGTCTGTGAAGGATGTGACTCGATCGTGGGCAGTGGTGCCGCGCTCTGTCCGAACTGTCACAGCTATCGCTTTGATTCGTCTCCGGAACGCGTGATCCTTCAGGCGCGCATTCTCGGCTCCCGCGAACAAACCTCCGTCACGGCGGATGATCTGGGTTGATTGGCGATGGCTTCCATGAGCGAGTCCATCGGCTTCAAGGAGTGGCAGGTCGTGTGCGAGGCGCTCGCTTCCGGCAGGCAGTCGGTCCTCTTGCGGAAAGGCGGCATCCACGAAGGGCGGCAGGGATTTTCATTCGCCCATGAATCGTTCTTTTTGTTTCCCACCCGCTTTCACGCGATCGCCGACCAAGTCCGCGAGGGCCAGGTGACGGTGATGCCCGAGTGGCAGTCGGGCGATACCATCCGCATCACGCATCACGCCGAGGCGCTGTGGGCGGTCACGCTGACGGATTGGGAAAAAGTTGCGGCCATGGAACCGCTCCATATTTATTCCGAACAAACCGTGCGGGATCGCTTCGACTGGGAAGGAAAAGGCATGGCCTCGGGCAGCATCCATCTGGCGCTGGTGCGCGTCCGCGAACTCGCCACGCCTTGGGAGTTTCCTTATGAAACGCGCTACGGCGGCTGCCGCAGCTGGATCCACCTTCCCGAGCCGCCGCCCGGCTGGCGCGCCTCTGCGCGACCGGTGCTGGACGACGAGGCGTTCGCGGCCCTCGACAAAAGCCTGCGGTGAAACGCGGACTTACGGCTTTGGCTTCTCGGCGAGCGCCTTCTCCACCGCACCAACGAGTTCCGGGCTGTCAGGCTTGATCGTCGGCTCGAAACGGGCGACCGCCTTGCCCTGCCTGTCGATGAGGAATTTCCCGAAGTTCCAGCGCACGTCGCCCGGGAACGCGCCGTCCTTGCCAGTCAGTGCCGCGTAGAGTTGGTGCTGCTCCAGGCCCTTCACGCTGATCTTGTCCATCACCGGAAAGCTGACGTCGTACTCCGCTTTGCAGAATTTCTGGATTTCCTCAATGCTGCCGGGCTCCTGGTTTCCGAAGTCGTTGCACGGGAAGCCCAGCACCACGAATCCCTCGCTCTGGTGCTTTTTGTAAATTGCCTCCAGCGCCCCGTATTGCGGCGTGAGGCCGCACTTGGAGGCCAGATTGACGAGCAGCACCACCTTGCCGCTGAATTCCTTGAGCGAGGTCTTTTTACCTTCCGCGGTTTGAAATTCGATTCCTGTGAGATCCGCGGCAAAGGCGCTGGCAGACATGACGAAGGCGGGGATGACGATTCGGAGCAACATTCCGGGACCCTAGCATCAAATCCCGGGCACGCAAAACTTCTCCCGCTCTAACGCCTCTTGAGAATCGCCCCGGAAATCATTTCCTATCCACATGAAATCGACCTTTCTCGTCCTTCTCGCCGCCGCGCCGCTTCATGCCCAGATCCCTTCCGCCCCAGGCGCGGAACCCAAACTCGTCGCCGATGGCTACAAGTTCACCGAAGGTCCCGCCGTGGATCCTGCTGGAAATGTCTATTTCACCGACCAACCGAACGACCGCATCCTCAAATGGACCGCCGCCACCAACCAAGTGGAAACCTTCCTCGAACCCGCCGGCCGCTCGAACGGGCTCTACTTCGACCGCGATGGGAAGCTCATCTCCTGCGCCGACGAAAAAAGCGAACTCTGGCGCATCGATCCCGCGTCCAGGAAGGTGACTGTGGTCCTGGACAACTTCGAAAAGAAACCCTTCAACGGCCCTAACGACGTCTGGGTCGATCCCGCAGGCGGCCTGTATTTCACCGATCCCTTTTACAAACGCGACTACTGGCAGAACCGCCCCAAGCCCGACCAGGAGAAACAACGCCTCTACTACCTGCCCAAAGACGCCAAGGTCCCCGTCATCGCGGACGAAACGCTCGTCCAGCCTAACGGAATCATCGGCACGCCCGATGGTAAATTGCTTTTCGTCGCCGACATCGGCGACAAGAAAACCTATCAATACGAAATCGCCGAAGACGGCAAGCTCGTCAACCGCAAGCTCTTTTGTGAAATGGGATCCGACGGCATGACGCGGGACACCGCCGGGAACCTTTACCTCACCGGCAAGGGAGTTACCGTTTTCGACAAGGATGGCAAAAAACTCGGCGATATCCCCATCCCCGAAACCTGGACCGCCAACGTCACCTTCGGCGGTGCGGATTTGAAGACGCTCTTCATCACGGCGATGGATTCCGTCTATACTCTAGAAATGAAGGTGCCCGGCATCCGTTGAAATTCGCACAAACCGTTAGGAGGCCTTTATGCAATCACCCAAAAAACTGCGGATCTTTTTCAGCTCCCCCGGGGATGTGAAAATGGAGCGGGAAACCGCGCGGAAAATCGTCGGCCGCCTGCAACTGGAAGCCGGCGATGCCATTTTCATCGAGCCGTATTTCTGGGAGCATGAGGCGATGTCCGCCACCCGGGACTATCAGCAGAACATCCCGGAGATGAGCGCCTTCGACGTGGTCGTCTGCATGCTGTGGAGCCGTCTGGGCACGCCGCTTCATCCGGAACGCCACCCCCGTCCCGACGGCGGGTTTTTCGAAAGCGGCACGGAATACGAGTTCTTCACCGCGCTCTCCGCGTTCAAGGCGAACGGTACGCCTAACATCCTGGTGTTCCGCAACTTCACCGAGCCGCGCCGCCCGAGCCGGCCGAAGGAGGCGCGGGAAGCCGCCGACCGCGAGTTGGACCGGCTGGACCACTTTTTCGAGCGCTACTTCCAGGACGGGAATTTCTTCACCGCCGCCGTCAACGAATACCGGACGCTCGGCGAGTTCGAGGACAAGCTGAGCCTCGGCCTGCGTTCCTATCTGTTGGAACATGTGGGCATCCAGGAGACCGGAGCCAAGCGGGTCGCCCGATACTCGGGGCAACCTTATCTGGGACTTTCCGCATTTGATTTCGACGACGCCCAGGTCTTTTACGGCCGCACCGCGCAGGTGGGGGCGGTGATCGAGTCGCTGCAGGTGCAGGAAATGGAGGCCGCCGGAAGTCCCGACGCATCGCGGCGGTTTGTTCTGTTATTGGGAGCGAGCGGCAGCGGCAAGTCCTCGCTGGCTCGCGCCGGAGTGCTGCCGATGTTGATCCAGCCGGGCGTGATCGAAGGCGCACAGTTGTGGCGGCGCTGCATCTGCAAACCCGGCGACGTGCCGGGCGATCCGCTGCTGTCGCTGGCCACCGCCCTGTTGCAGGAAAATGCCTTGCCCGAGCTTGCCACCGACGGCACCAGCGCCGCGGAACTCGCCGCGATGATACGCCGCCAGCCCGCGGGAGCCGGCATGATGGTGCGCCAGGCGCTGAGCCAGGCCGCGGTGGTGGAGAAGACGCGGATCGAACAGGAAATGCGCGACGAACTCCGCCGGCTCGAAGCCGAGAACCGCATGGAGGATGTCGCCGAACTCGGAGAAAAACTGAGAACACTCACAGCTCCGGTGACCCGTCTGGCACTTGTCATCGACCAGCTGGAGGAATTGTTCACCACCGAACTCGCGGCGGACCAGGTGAAAATTGTCGTCGAGGTGATCCACTCGCTCGCGATGAACGGCCGGGTCTATCTGATCGCCACCCTGCGCAGCGATTTCTACGCCCGGTGTCTGGAGCATCCATTGTTAGTCGATATCATGAAGGGTAACGGCTCCTTCGCCCTGCCACAGCCGGGCCCGGGCGATTTGGCACAGATGATCCGCCAGCCGGCCGTAACAGCGGGGCTCGAGTTCGAGGAAAACGCCAGCTCCGGCGACAAACTCGATGAAATGATCCGCGACGCCGCCCTGCGCGATCCGTCCGCGCTGCCTTTGTTGAGTTACACGCTCGAGCAGCTTTACGAAAAGCGCACTGCCGACGGCGTGATGACCATCGCCGCCTATCAGGAGCTCGGCGGACTCGAAGGAGCCATCGGCGGTCGGGCCGAGCAAACCTATCGATCCCTGTCTTCGGAAGCGCAGATGGCCTTCGACGATGTGTGGAGGCGTCTCGTCACGCTCAGCGACGACGGCACGCCGGTCCGCCGGCGGGTGCGGATGAAGAGCCTGCCGGACCATCCCGCGGCGAAGGAATTGATAGAAGCGTTCATCACCGCGCGCCTGCTGACCGCGGATCAGGGAGCGGGTGGTGAAAGCACCCTTTCTGTGGCCCACGAAGCCTTGCTGAGACATTGGCCGCGAGTGACGCAGTGGCTGGAAGGAAACCGCGATTTCCTGCGGGTTCGCTCGCGCATCAGCACCCGCCTCGGCGAGTGGGAGGAACACGGCCGCGCCGACGACTATCTGATACCCAGCGGCACGGTCCTGGCGGAAGCGGAGCAGATTCTTGCCAGATACGGCCAGGCGCTCGAAGCGAATGAAAGCGACTACATCACCCGCTCGGTGGCCTTCACCAAATCACGCGAGCAAGCCAAGCTCCGGAAAGCACGCGCCGTCGCCGTCGGTGCGCTGGTGCTCAGCCTCATCGCCGTGGCCGGCGGCATTTTCGCCTGGAACGAGCGTGGCAAGGCACAGCGCCATTCCGCCGTCGCTCTCCAACAGAAAGCTGCCGCCGAAAAGGCGGAAAGCCTTGCCAAGGCGAGCCAGGTGCGCGCGGACTATACCCAGGGCATCGACATGCTCGACGCCGGCCAGACGCGCAAGGGTCTAACCAGCCTGATGCAGGTGCTCAAGGCGGACCCCGATCACGACGCGGTCAGGCGACGCTTGTATTCCTATCACCTTTACGGTTTGCCCAAGGCGATTCCGATCCGTTCCGTGCAGGCACCCACCCTGAGCCGCCAGCGGATCAGCGGCGCACGCTATGGCGAGAACCAGCGCTGTGCCTACCTTTCGAAGGATCACACGCTGGAGGTCTTCGATCTGAACGAGAGGAAGTTGATTCACGGCCCATGGGAGAAGGAGCCGGATTCCTTCGCGGGTTTGGTCTCCGACTACAACCAGTTCGTGATGAACATCCGCCAGGATTCCAGTTGCCGGATCTGGTATCTCGATACGGACAAGGAATCGGCTGTCGTCCAACTCGATCAGGATTTCACCACGCTGACGATCAGCCACGACGGATCCACCTTGCTGCTAGGAAAACCGAACGGCAAGGTGATCGTCTGGGACACCGCCACCGGCAAGGTCCGGAACGAGTTCCAACAGAAGGGATCCATCAACAACATCAGCATCGACAGTTCGGGCACCTACATCACGGTGGCGAGCGACGAGCTGGTGTTTTACAACTTGAAGACCTTGCAGGAAATCAAGCGTCACGCCAAAGAAGGCCTGTCCGTCCGCACGGTGATCTTCTCCGCGGATGACAAGGTCGCCGTGGCCCATTTCAATTCATCCAAGGGCGACAGCACGGGCAATCGGTTCGCGTTTTTCTCCACGGAGACCGGAGAAATCCTCGAATCCCGCGACATCGAGATTCCCAGCGAGGTCTTCAACTTCAATGTGAACCACGACGGCACGGCGGTCATCGTCGCGAGCTTCGCCACCAACGCGCGTGTCTATCACCGCACCGATGCGACGGAGGACCGGTGGTATCCGTTCGACACCTATCCGGTGAAGGTGTTGTTTTCGCCGGACGAGCTTCTCGTGATCGCTGCTGATAGCGAGGGCACCGTGAAGATCTTCGACGCCGCCAGCGGCAAGGCGGCGGTGGTGGCGGACAAGGATCACGCCGCGCAGGCGGAAGTTCCGGCGAAGCTCGCGTTCGAGCCGATCAGCCACGAGGGCCGTCTTGAAGACTTGCTGGTTTCGTGGGACGGCCATTACCTGATGAGCTGCACCGCAAGCCAGGCGCGGATCTGGGATCTATCCGTCGGCCGGGCGCTCACCCAGCCGGTCGTGCAGGAAGGCGAATCCTTCGACACGCGGTTCGTCTCGGAAGACCGGGAAATCCTCATGGCCGGAAGCTGGGGCATCCAGCGTTACGACGCCAAGCTGATGGAGAAATCCGGCGAAGCCCTGTTGGCGGACGCAAACCCGCTGAACGTCGGGCTCGGGAACAAGGAACAACGCGCCATCGCACAGACTGACAAAAACACCGTGCAGTGCGTGGACCTGAAAGACCCTGCAACGGCTCCGGTCGTTTTCAAATCTCCCGCAGAGGTGATCCAGATGATTCTCAGTCCGGATGAGCTCCATTTCGGTGTCATGACCACCGAGGGATTGGTCGTGGTGGACGCGCTCACCGGCAAGCAGGCCGGACCGGTGCATCCGCTTTCCGCGGGTGCTGCCGTTCTGCGGTTTTCCGGCGACTCCCGGCATCTGATCGCGATCCAGACCTATGATGTCCACTTGGTGTCCGTCGCCGATGGCAAGGCGACGAAGCTCCGGCACCGGGATCAGGTGGTGTTCAGCATCTTCGTCTGCGATGCCCGCGATCAGTTTCTTGCCGTGTTCGCCCTCGGAAGTGGGAGCAAAGCGGAGTTCATGACGATGGTCTGGGACCTGTCACGGATCGACGAGCTGCCGATGGAGCTTCCGCATGATGACCTGGTCTATGTCACGGGATTCAGCGATGACGCCGGCCTCATCGCCAGCGGCACGCGCAACCAGACCGCGCAGGTGTGGGACCGGAGAACCGGTCGAATGTTAGGTGCGCAGCTTTTTCACAAGGAAAATGCCGTGAAGAAGGTGGCGTTCAGCCATGATGGCCGGTGGGTGGCCACGGTGAATGCCACCGATTCGGATGGCGAGATCATCCGCATCTGGGACTGGCAGTCCGGGAGGGAGGTGTCGGAGAGGATCATGACGGAAGGCTTCGTGAAATCCCTGTCATTCAGCCGCGACGACAGCCAGATCATGGCCGCCTCATCCGCTCTATCCGATGCCAGGCGGATCTACTGCCGGATCTGGGAACTCGCGCCGTCGAAGACGGAACCAGTGGATCTGTACGCCCTCACCGAAGCCGCCGTTGCCCGGAATCTCAACGAGCAGGGCAGTTACACCATGACCGATCCATATCTCAGCTGGGAGCGCATCCGGACGGCCACGCCGAAGTCGTGGTTCCTCCAGGATCCCGCCCGGCGGTCGGTATCACCGAACATCCACTCCAACGCCATGCGCTGGATCACCGACAACAACGTGCCCTCGTCCCAAGCCTCCCGCTCGATGCCGGCGGTGGGCCTGGTCCGTGCGGCGGTGGGCTACTGGGAAAACAACAACCTCGTGGACCGGGTGAATGCCTGGGAGAAAACGGACAAGGAAAGCGCCGCATCCAAGGCCGAGTTCCTCTCTCTCAAGGCGCTTTACAGCAAAGTCACCCAGTTGAGGCAGGCTGCCGAACGCAATGCCATGCGGGATGTGGACGTCTGCTTCTATCTTGGAAAGGCTGAGAAAAGACTCACCGATTACCAGGCCGCCCGCAAGTGGACGCTGCAGGCGCTGAAGCTCGAGCCGGAACGCGAGGACATCCAGATCCTTGCCAACGACGTGCTCTATCTATCGAAAGACCCCGACGTGCTCGCCGTTGTGCTCGATGCCCTCTGCGCGAAGTATCCTGAAAGCGGGCCTTTCCTCGCCCGCAAGGGTTTCCTGCTGGTGAACAAAGGTGACAAGCAGGCGTCACAAAAGGTCCTGAAGTCCGCGCTGGAGCGCAAGGACCTGTCGGTGGTGGACCGGAGTTTGACCCTCTGTCTAACCGGAGATCCGCAGGCAGCCGGAAAACTGCTTGAGGGATATGAACAGGAGAAGAAAAAAGCAGACAGCACCTACTCGCCGGAGGCCACCCTTCAGCTCTACCAGATCCTTGCCTGGCAGCTTGGTGGGGAAACCGACAGGGCGCTTGATACATTCCGCACCTTGATCGCCGCGAACAGCAAGCTCGCCAAGGAGACCACGATCCGGTCATTCGATATTCCCGAAGACCTCGTTCAGGCACTCCTGAAAGTCCAGCAGGCGGCGCTGGAGAAATTCCCCGATCTCAAGGACCAGGCCGCCGATTGAGATTCAAAGCTCACGGTAAGGCATCGAAAACGTGTCGCCGTCCTCGATCCTGCCGCTTTCCAGTCCCTTCTTGAACCAGCGCATCCGCTGTTCCGAGGTGCCGTGGGTGAACGAATGCGGCACCACGCGGCCTTGCGTCTGTTTCTGGATCGCATCGTCGCCGATGGCGTTCGCCGCGCGCATCGCTTCCTCGATGTCGCCGCGTTCGAGGTACTCGCGGGTGTGGTTCGCCCACACGCCGGCGAGGAAATCCGCCTGCAGTTCCAGCCGCACCGAGTATTCGTTGTAGTCCGGTTGTCCCCGCATTGCCGCCACCTTGTCGGAAATGCCTAGCAGTTTTTGGACATGATGCCCGACTTCGTGCGCGATCACATACGCTTGGGCGAAATCTCCGGGGGATTTAAAGGTCTTCGCGAGTTCGTCGTAAAAGCTCAGATCGATGTAGATCTTTTTGTCGCCCGGGCAATAGAACGGTCCCATCGCCGCGCTCCCGGTGCCGCAAGCCGTCTGGGTCTGGCCGCGATCGACCCTCATCGCCGGGAGTTCATATTGGCGGCCGATGCGGGCGAACTCCTTGGTCCACACATCCTCGGTGTCCGCCACGACGACTTTGACGAAATCGAACTGTTCCTGTTCCGCCGGACTCACCTCCACTTGCTGGGAGCCTCCAGCCGATGGCCCGCCGCCGAGCAGCATGCCCGGATCCACGATTCCCATTTACCAAAGCACCGCGCCCACCACCACGGCGGCGAGGATTCCCTTGAACCCGAACACACGGCCGATCGTCATCAACAACCCCAATCCGCCGCCGGCTCCGCGGCCCATGCCTCCGGAGCGTTCTCCACGGGCATCCTCGACATTCTCACTCTCTCTGCGGCCTTTCCATTGCATGACTTTTTCAGGTTGATTGCATGCAGGCTATAATCCAGCGGGCGGGTGTCAACAAGTCCGCAGAAGGCTCCCGGCGACTTCCTTGTCCGTCTTGGAAGGGGCCATCAACGCCTCCGCAGTTACCAGACAAATTGGCACCTGTGCCGGATCGGCGGCGTGTCCTGCCGTGCGGAGAAGTTTCTTTTGTGCTTCATCGATGGCATTGCTCTTCGATTTTGCAGCTTGTCGAGTTCGCTTTCTGGTGTATTCCCTGTTAGGTAATCAGGAGCTTTGCGGACACCCTCACCGAAAAACTTTTTCTCGGCGAGGAATTGACGGGGAGGGAGGCCAACCGGCTCCGATCCCTCAATCCAGTCAAAGCCTTCGAGCGACTCGCCGTTCTCAACGAAGCCGATGAAAAAGCCCTTCGACTCATTCCCGCCCTGCACGACCACAGACTCAAGGGAACCTCTAATTACTCCATCGACGCCGACTCCCGGAAATCCCCCTGGCGGATCACCTTCCAATGGGAGAACTCAGAGATGAACCATGTCGAACTCGTCAAAGTCGAAGACACTCACTGAAACCAACCGGAAACGAAAATGAAACCAAGCGCCACGCCTCGGGATCCCCTCAAGGTTCCCAAGCCTCTTTCAAACCCCGCCGCCGCCCTCATCAGGGACACGATCGCCCATCACGGTGTCACCCAGATCGAGGCGGCCGAGGCCATGAAAATCAGCAAGGCCCAGCTCAGCGATGTGATCCGCCAAAAGAAAGGCGTGAGCGCGAGCATCGCCCTGCGGGTCCAATTCTGCTTCGGCATTCCGGGGGACTTGCTCATCCGCCTCCAGGCCCAGCATGATTTCCAGAAAGCCTATCATGCCAAAAACGTCGACCTGCGTTCGGAAGTCAGGGCCATCGCGTGATGGGCCATGATTTTGTCTGTGCTCAAGCGATCGATTCGGGACACCCGACAGTGACGCTTCCTACAAGATCTTCGTCCGCCTCAACACCGGCAACGATGCGGGAAGCGACTCGGTCCCAGTGACCAGGCCGCTTTGATCCTGTCGGGTCAACAAATCCGGGTTTTCATGATCCCTTCACGGCACGGTTGTCATGCAATCCGTCACGATTCCGGATCCTCTGAAATTTTGCTGGGATCCCCACCATCATTGGGATAGAAGCCACTCATCAGCAACCCGTTCGGAATGACGCCCCCTGGGTCGCCTTTTACCTGATCAACGACCGGTTGTGTATCATCCTGCAAACCCGACCAGTCGTTCATCAAGATTGTGAGACAGAAATGATATGCCTGCAAAACCACAGACACCCACTCCACAACCACGACCCACACCCAGCACCCCGACGGGCATCCCTGGGACACGTGATCTTGGCACCGGACGAGAATCCCGATGAAGACTTCAGAGCTTTGGCAGTCCTATCAGGGCTATACACGCGATCTTACCGAGCATTCTAGGAAGCTTGGATTTGCAGGCGCTGCCATTTGCTGGTTCTTCAAGACTCCACAGGTCACATTCCCGCCCCTGATTTACTGGGCGTTGATCTTTTTCGTGGGCTACTTCATTGCGGACGTTCTCCAGTCGCTCAGTGGCGCATTGGTGACGCGGTGGTTTACCCAGAATAAGGAGTTCGAACTGCTTCATAAGACCAATAGTATTGAGGGTGATGTTGATCGACCGCGTTGGCTTGATTGGCCCGCTTTCTCACTGTTTCTGACCAAGTCTGGATTTTTACTCGTTGGCTTTGTTTTCATCGTGTTCGAGCTAGCTTGGAGGTTGGGGGATTTGCATTCCGCCAAGGCCACTTTATGACCATCCAAAGAAAACAAAGAATGGCTAACGTGGATCAGCAACCGGCCAGAAGCTTTACAGTTGTGTTTCATTCACCCTCCTTTCGTGCCGGTTCGCTCACTTTGACATTCTGCCAAAAATGAATAAGCACATCGTCCACCTAGTAGCGGGAATCTCTCTCGCACTCGCCACAACTCTTCCGGCTAAAGAGGTCTGGGTGCATTTCGCTGGTCACCTCAACAAGCCTGGCGTTTATAAGGTTTCGTCTCCCGCAACAGTCGAAGACCTGGCGAAGGCCTGTGGAGGCTGGACTGAGTTTGGATCTGCTAAACGCCTCACGGTTGTTCGGCTCGAACGACCGTCGAACGTGACCATGGGCGACCCTGGCGAACCCCAGAGCAAGATTTACAAGTTTTCTGAGATCCCTCGCGAAGGTGAGAAGTTGATCTTGGAGAAGGACGACATCGTCTTCATTCCTGTAATGCAGATTATCGGCCGCTAAAAATGAAGACGCAGATTCGTGACGCACCAACCGGCCCTAAGCATTTCAATCTCATTTCAACATCCTTTCAATCGCGCCAGTGGGCGCACATCTAACATTGTAAGAAAATAAGATATCTGATGAGTCAGTCGCAGCTAGCAGAGGAATTTGACTACCACGACTTCCATCTCCGTGGTTACACCGTCCGTGATTACGGCGGGTCAATCATTCTCGATTTGGTCAGCGGCTCCGAGCCAGAGAGAAGCACTCTTTTGGAGTTCAGCGGTGTAGAGTCATACCGCTTTTTGCACACAGGCGGGGCGATCATCACTTACATTCTCAAGGTTCCGTTCATGGATGCCATCCGTGAGACCGGGGCTGACTTTGTCCGGGATTGCCGTCAGCACGGGGGATTGTCAGTGGCTTGTGACAGCAATGAAGAATATGGTCTCCATTTCGACAGTGAAGGACTCAACACTTGGCTCATACATTCCGCAATTGGCTTTACCGGCATGGTTGTCGCCCGGAGCCTCGAATCAGCCCAAGCACAACAAGCCGCGTCGCAGCAACCCCTACCAGCCGTTTAGTTTCGATGATTTTACGTAACTAAAACCCAAACCCTGTAATAAACGTGCGCCGACGCTAGTAGGGGTGCACGCGCTTTACGTCATGCCAAATAAATGAGTGCCCACAACCACGGATCAAAATCGCGAGCCAACATGTATTCCGAGGACCGGTGCACGAACTGGACGGAATTCGATCCAGCGTGGGCGGAGGCGCAGGCTGTGTACAAGAGGTTTGACGGTCGGATCTCCAAGAGGCCCGACTTCCCCAAGATCATCGCACTTCCGACAATGGAAGGTTTCTTGCGATCTTGCTCGCCCGACCAAGTGGAGTCAAAGCTCCGGCAGATCAGGCCGGAGTTCATTGAGGGGCTGAGGGCGGTGTTCATACTCGGTGGAACACAGAAGCAGTTGAAGAGCTGGGGAAGCGGCGTCACCACTTATGGCCACTACTGGAGGTCATGCATTTTTTTGCACGCATATCCATCAGATGGCAGGAGATTCAAGCCGGCTCAGTTGCGGACCTACTTTATCCGAAATGTGCTAGTCCATGAGATCGGACATCATGTCGATCAGCGCCACGATACCACTACGAAAGAGCGCGAACGGTTTGCTGAAGCCTTCGCTAAGGAATTTGGCTAACGGATACGGAACAAGTCGTGCCGCACCAACCGGGCATAAGGTTTTTAACTGCATCTCAACATCCCTTCAACCGCGCCGGTGGGCGCACATCAAACGTTCGGCTCAAGAAAAGCATTCCCACTCAACTGCAGGCAGTTAAGATTTATTAGCATGTATCGGAAGACATTATTTTTACCTGCTCTTTTTTTGGGCATGCTGATTGGACTCCTTACCTGCGAGTATCTGCTTCATCCAGAGACTAGCGCACCCCGGTCAGATCGCGAGGTTGCACAGTTTCTCGGCGTCATACTGGGAATCTACGGTGTGCTTACCTGCCTCCTATTTAGGGTAAGGAGAACGACATTTGGACTGAGTCCCATGCAGTTACGCTTGGGGTGGATAGCTGCGTTCATCTTAGGTGCGGTTGGGACTCCGTTGATCTACGAGCTTGCGCTAGTGTGAAGATGCCGAAGACGGCACATCCAATGGCGGACAACGCTTCAGTTTGAATTCGGGCTTCCATCCCCGCCGTGGATGAGATAGACGTTATGTGAAGACAATGGGTATAGACGACTATGAAAATCACGACATCCCTAGAACTGCGGATGAGATTGCACACCGATGCCTAGCGCTCCATTGCGTTATTGCTGCGTCACATGGTGTCGAGAGAGGCGAGTTGGTCGATTGGCTCAAGGAAGAGCAGCTTTGGGAGTTCGTAAGTCCTATCGAGCAAAGATTCCTGCTGAGCGATTCTCCGACCGAGAGGGAGATCGCCAATGCAACTTGGCGGGTAGAGGCACAGGTGGCTCTGCTTTGGTCGATCGGTAAAATTCCCGACCTGGGAACATTGTCAGAGCAGTGCAACACTTCTCCGATGGTCGATGTGATTCCTAATTTGGGCAATAGCACTGCTGACTTCATCGAATCCGCGGAGTTGCGCTGCTCAGAATTAATCAGCGACGAATACGAGAAGGTCTACGACGCACATTGGAAGGCACGAGATGCGGTGCGTCGCAACACTTCGATTCCGGATGGAGTCGACCTAGGGATTGTCCAAGAGAGGCACTATGGCTTCAATTGGTTGACCGGATATTGTGGGCAAGAATGGGACGCAATAACAACCGACACATGATAAGCCGTGTCAGACAGCCACTACTAGTCGCCTTGTTTTGATAATTTCCCGTAACTACAAACCCCAACCCCGTGATCGACGTGGGCCGCCGCTGGTAGCGGTGCATGAGCTAGACGTCCGGTTGGATGACGATAAAGCCCGCCGCCGGATGGACCGGGGCGGGCTGGATAGGGAAATGGTGGTGGATTACTTGGTTTTCTTCGGAGCCGGGGTGGGAGCGGGCTTCGTTACATCGGCGGTGCCAGTGGTTTTGGCGTCGGAGTTTTTGCCGGACTTGATGTCTTCGAGTTGTTTCTTGGCTTCGGCCTTCTGCGCGTCGTTGAGTTTGGCGGCGATGTCGTCGGCGAGTTTTTTGGCGGCTTCCTCGCCGCGTTCCTGGGCGAGGGTGGCGAGGGCCCAACCCTTGACCGGATCCGCCTTGGTGCCGACGCCTTCGGAAATGAGGCGGGCGAGGGCGAGGGTGGCGGGGCCGCTGCCTTGGTTGGCGGCGAGCGAATAGAGTTGGCCGGCGTTTTCGAGATTTTGAGGGACTCCGGCGGCACCGCGCTCATAGAGGGTGGCTAGGTTGTTCTGAGCCTGGGCGTAGCCGCCTTGGGCGGCGCGGGTGAGCCAGGCGACGCCGGCCGGGGAATCGGCGATGGCGAGCTTGCCGGAGAGGTAGAGCAGGCCGAGCTCGTTCTGGGCCTCGACGAGGTTGCCGCTGGCGGCAGCGAGCAGGTATTTGTATCCGCCGAGCAGGTCGGGCTTGTCGGTGGAGAGCGCCTGCACGGCGAGGCGGAAACTGGCGACCGGGCTGCCGGCTTCGGCGGCTTTTTCAAGCAGTGCGAAGCCACGGGTGGCGTCTTTTTCCACGCCCTTGCCCTCGATGTAGAAATCCGCGGTGCGCAGGGTGCAGTCGATCTGGCCGGCGTCCTTGCCGCGCTCGTATTCGGCGAGGGCGGCCTTGAGGTCTTTTTTGACGTTTTCCTCGTAGTCGCCGAGGGCGAGGTAGGCGCTGTATTCCTTGGCGGCGATGGCTTTTTTCAACCACTCGCGGCCCTTTTTCTCGTCGCGGAGTTTTTCATCGCCGCTGAGGAGGCGGGATCCGAGGGCGGCCATGGCTCCGGCGTCTCCCAAGTCAGCGGCCTTGGTGTAGTTGGCGAGTGATTCCTTGGGGTCCTTGAGCTCGGGGAAACCGAACTGGCCTTCATAGAAACGGGCGACGAGCAGGAGGGATGGGATGTCACCGGCTTCGGCGGCTTTTTTCCACCAGAAGACCGCCTTGTCGGGATCGGCGGTGGGGGAGAGGCGGCCGCGGAGGTAGGCCTCGCCGAGGATGCGGCCGGCGACTGCTGGATCGTCCTTGGCGGCGGATTCGAGGGTTTCGCGGGCTTGTTCGCGCTCTTCTTCTTTCTCGGAGGCGAGCAGGATGAAGGCGAGGCGGTAGGTGGCATCCTTCTGCTTGGCGGCGGCGGCCTTGCGGTAATATTCGACGGCTTTGTCGCGGGACGCTTCGAGGCCTTTGCCGGTTTCGCTGGCAAATCCGAGCAGGTAGAGCGCATCCGCATTTCCTTGGTCGGCAAGGGGTTTGGCGAGTTCGACGGCCTGGGCGTGGCGGCCGGCCTGGAAGGTTTCCAGGGCCTCCTTGGCGGGACCCTCGGCCACGGCAGGAACCGCGGAGGATCCGTCCGACGGCACCGAGACTGCGGCTTGAAGGGACAGGGTGAGTGCTGAGAAAAGCAACAACTGAGGGATGGAGCGGAGACGCATTCCTGAAACTACGCGCCATTTCCACGCCATTGCAAGCGCGATGAACGCCATCAACCCTGGCTTTCCCAGCGGGTCCGGAGCTCGTTGATGCACCCGCCGAGCAGGGTCTCGTCGAGCTCATGCACGTCGATCCCGGTGCCGACGTCGGTGAGCAGCAGGACGGTGAGCTCGCCGCCGAGGTGCTCGCGGAATTCGTCCAGCCCTTCGAACACGCGGCGTCTTCCGGTCTCGTCCTCCCAGTCGAGCGCGGGGTGATAGATCGCGAGTTGCAGGGCTTCGAGCACCCGCAGGATTTGCTCGGCGATGGAAAATTTCAGCAAACCGGCGCGTGCCGAGTAGAGCGTGTCGAGCGCGAGTCCGATGGCGACGGCTGGGGCGTGGGAGAGTTGATAGTGTGTCATCGCCTCGAGTTTGTGGCCGGCCCAGTGGCCGAAATCCAGCGGCCGGCTGGAGCCGGTTTCAAAGGCATCGCCGCCGGTCGCGATGTGCCGGGCGTGGAGCAGGGCGGAGCGCTCGACGCAGGTTTCGAGCACCTCGGGCTCCAAGGCGGCGAGTGCTTCCAGGTTGGATTCGATCCATTCGAAAAATTCGCCGTCCCGCACGAGCGCGACTTTCACCGCCTCGATCAGGCCGCCGCGGCGGGTTTCCTCGTCCTGGGTGTGGAGGAATTGAAAATCGTTGATCACTGCGAAGGGCACGGAAAAGGTACCGACCCAGTTTTTTTTGCCGAAGGCGTTCACCGCGCATTTCACGCCCACGCCGCTGTCGTCCTGGGAGAGCGTGGTGGTGGGAAAGCGGATCAACCGCACCCCGCGGTGGGCGGTCGCGGCAGCAAATCCGACGGCATCGAGGAACGCGCCGCCGCCGATGGCCAGCGCG
>JBGSTM010000189.1:0-16130 GCA_041736495.1 Akkermansiaceae bacterium | reverse complement strand
GAACTGGATGTTCATCAAACCGCGGACGTTGAGCTCGCGGGCGAGATCGATGGCGGCGCGGGTGATTTCCGCCTTGATAGATTCTGATAGGGAAAACGCCGGGATGACGCAGGCGGAGTCGCCGGAGTGGATGCCGGCCTGCTCGATGTGCTCCATGATCGCGCCGACGACGGACGTTTCGCCGTCACTGATGCAATCGACGTCCACTTCGGTCGCGTTGTCGAGGAAGCGGTCGACGAGAACCGGGCGCTCGGGCGAGGCGATGACGGCCTCGCGCATGTAGCGGGTGAGCTCGGTGTCACAATAAACGATCATCATGCCACGGCCGCCGAGTACGAAGGACGGACGGACGAGGACCGGGTAGCCGATGCGATTGGCGATGACGATGGCTTCTTCCTCGTTCGTCGCGGTGCCGGCTTCGGCTTGCTTGAGATTGAGCTTGTCGAGCAAGGCGGAGAAAAATTTCCGGTCTTCGGCCTGTTCGATGGATTTCGGCGAGGTGCCGATGATCGGAACGCCGTGGCGTTCGAGGTCGGCAGCGAGGTTGAGCGGGGTTTGGCCGCCGAACTGGACGATGACGCCGAAGGGTTTTTCCTGGTCGCAGATGTTGAGCACGTCTTCCAGCGTGAGCGGCTCGAAGAAGAGTTTGTCGGAAGTGTCGTAGTCGGTGGAGACGGTCTCGGGGTTCGAATTCACCATGATGGTTTCGTAACCCAACTCTTTGAGCGCAAAAGCGGCGTGGACGCAGCAGTAGTCGAACTCGATGCCTTGGCCGATGCGGTTAGGGCCGCCGCCGAGGATGATGATTTTCTTTTTGTCGGAGCTGCGGGCTTCGTTTTCATCGCCGTAGGACGAGTAAAAATACGGGGTGTAAGCTTCGAACTCGGCGGCGCAGGTATCGACCAGGCGGTAGCCGGGGATGATGCCTTTGGCTTTGCGCTCGGCGCGGATCGTGTCTTCGGTCGGGATATCAACCATCGCGGGTTCCGGTTCGGCGCGTGGCGGGGCACCCGCGGGTTGGTCGGTTTCACCGTGGATGGAAACGTCGTGGATCGAAGGCGCGGCGGCGCGGGCCATGGCGATCTGGCGGTCGGAGAAACCGAGTTTTTTGGCGCGCTTGAGGTCGAGGGTGGCGAGGTTCATGCCTTCGTCCGCGATCTGTTGGAGGTGGCGGAGGAACCACGGGTCGATCTGGGTGGCGTCGAAAACCTCCTCCAGCGTCCAGCCGTTCACAAACGCGGTTTGCAGCCAGAAAATGCGCTCGGCATTCGGGATCTGGAGCTTGCGCGTGATTTCGTCGCGGGTTGGGGAATGTGGATCCTTCTTGTCGAAGCCGAAACCCCAACGGCCGGTTTCCAGCGAGCGCAGGCATTTCTGCATGGACTCCTTGAAGGTGCGGCCGATGGACATCGCCTCGCCGACAGATTTCATCGAGGTGGTGAGAACCGGGTTGGCGGTCGGGAATTTTTCGAAGGTGAAGCGCGGGATTTTCGTGACCACGTAGTCGATCGTCGGCTCGAACGAAGCGGGCGTGACGCGGGTGATGTCGTTCGGCAGTTCGTCGAGCGTATAACCGACGGCGAGTTTCGCGGCGATCTTGGCGATCGGGAATCCGGTCGCTTTCGAAGCCAGCGCGGACGAGCGGGAAACCCGCGGATTCATCTCGATGACGATCATCCGGCCGGTTTTCGGGCAGGTGGCGAACTGGATGTTCGAGCCGCCGGTCTCCACGCCGATCTCGCGGATGACGGCGAATGAAGCGTCGCGCATGATCTGGTATTCGCGGTCGGTGAGCGTCTGGATCGGCGCGACGGTGATGGAATCGCCGGTGTGCACGCCCATCGGATCGAGGTTTTCAATCGAGCAAATGACCACGCAGTTGTCGGCGCAGTCGCGCATGACTTCCATTTCGAATTCCTTCCAACCGAGCAGCGACTCGTCGATGAGCACTTCGGTCACCGGTGAAAGATCAAGCCCACGGTGGATGATTTCCTCGTACTCCTCGCGGTTGTAGGCGATTCCCCCACCCTGCCCGCCGAGCGTGAACGCGGGGCGGACGATGAGCGGAAACGTGCCGATTTCCTCCGCCACCTTCTTCGCCTCCTCCATCGTGTGGGCAATACCTGATCGCGGCATGTCGAGGCCGATGCGGATCATCGCCTCCTTAAAAAGCTGGCGGTCCTCGCCCATGTCGATGGCCTCGGCCTTGGCACCGATCATGCGGACGCCGTGTTTATCAAGCGTGCCGGATTTGAAGAGCGACATCGAGGTATTCAGCGCCGTCTGGCCGCCGAGCGTCGGGAGCAGGGCGTCCGGCTTCTCGCGGATGATGATTTTCTCTACCACTTCCGGCGTAATCGGCTCGATGTAAGTGCGATGCGCGAACTCCGGATCCGTCATGATCGTCGCCGGGTTCGAGTTCACAAGGATGACTTCGTAGCCTTCTTCCTTGAGCGCCTTGCACGCCTGGACGCCGGAATAGTCGAATTCGCAGCCTTGGCCGATGACGATGGGGCCGGAGCCGATGACGAGAATTTTCCGGATCGAGGTATCTTTGGGCATGGTCGTGGGAAGGTTGGGAAGACCGCCGGGCGGCTAAATTTCGAGGTGTGTGGCAGGGTTCTTCCGGCTTGTAAAGGGTGGGATGCGGGGAAGATGAGGCACACCCGACGGGCGTCCAAAAATCGCATGGGATGGGTCGGGCGACGAATTCGCCGGATCCGAAAATATGCGCGGTATTGTGCAAACCACGCGCAGCACGCCGGTGAAATTGGTGGCAACTTAAGCCCGGTTTGGCAGGGGTCAGCGATTCCGGGGGGGATCCGCAGCTCTGCGAATCGAGCTGCCGCCGGTTTACCGGTGGCGGCGTTTTTCTAGTCCACCTGCGCCACCGCGAGCGCGGCGATGCCTTCTCTCCGGCCGATGAAACCCATCGTCTCGTTGGTCGTCGCCTTAATGCCGACGCGCTCTGGCGGGATGCCCAAAGCCGCGCCGATGTTTACCCGCATGGCATCGCGATGGGGCAGGACTTTCGGAGCCTCGGCGATGAGGGTGGAATCGACGTTGATGATTTTCAAACCGGCCTTGGCGGCGAGATCGCGGCATTTTTCCAGGATCCTCAGGGAACAGATGTCCATGCACGCCGGATCGCCGGGCGGGAAAAAATAGCCAATGTCAGGCTGGCCCATCGCGCCTAACACGGCATCCGCGATGGCGTGGCAGAGCACGTCGGCATCGGAATGCCCGGCAAGGCCGTGGGTGTGTGGAATCGTCACGCCGCCGAGCACGAGCGGGCGGTTTTCCGCGAATTGGTGGACGTCGTAGCCGATGCCGGTCATGGGAGAAGAGATTGGAGATTGGAGATTGGAGATTGGAGATGGAAGATCGAATTTCATCTCCGATCCCTGATCCCCTATCTCTTCAAAGGATCTCCTCCACCGGGATGCGGCCGTTGGTGGCGACGATGGAGTAGGCGTCCTCGTAGCCCGGAACGGCGGTGAGCTCAACTTTTCCGCCGGCGGTTTCCACAAGCAGTTGGCCCGCGGCAATGTCCCAGAGGGAGATGCGGGACTCGATGTAGCCGTCGATGCGGCCGCTGGCGATGTAGGCCATGCCGAGCGCGGCTGAACCCATCATGCGCATTTTCCGGGCGCGAAGTGAAGCGCGTTGAAAGCGGTCCATACCGGTGCGCAGCGCGGCGTCGTCCTTGCCGCAGCCGACGTAGAGGATGGATTCGCCGAGAGTCTCGCGCTTGCTGGCGGAAATGGGCTTGCCATTCAGATAGGCGGGACTGCCTTTTTCGACGGTCCAGGTCTCGCCGACCATGGGGTCGTGGATGACACCGACGGTGATTTCCCCAGCGACGCGCAAGGCGATGGAGACGCAGAAGTGGGGAATTCCGTAGTAATAGTTCACCGTGCCGTCGATGGGATCGACGATCCAATGCCGGTCGGACGCCTGGTTTCCGGCGATGCCTTCCTCGCCGTAGAGCGCGTCTCCCGCGCGGGCGTCGAGCAGGATTCGCGTGATGAGATCCTGGGATTCCTTGTCGAGTGCGAGCTTGATGTCGTGGTCGGACGCTTCATCGACGACGGTGTCCGTGCCGAAGTGTTTGCGGAGGAGCTTGCCCGCTTCGAGGGCGGCGTGGGTGGCGAGTTCGAGGTCGGTCATGGGAAGAAGTTGAAAAAACGACAGATCAGATGGGCAGATTCTGATGGTTCGCTCTCAACTCTCAATCACCAACTTTTTCAAAGCGACAATGGCATCAACGAGCTGAAGCGATAGGTCATGCTTCGAGGCATAGGGCAGTGAGTCGGTGCGGTCCGGATAGATGAGGAGGACCTGGTTATGGTCCGAGTCGAAGCCGATGCCGGGTTCGGAAACATCGTTGGCAATGACGAGGTCGCACTGCTTGCGGACCAGCTTGTCGCGGGCGTTGGCCTCGAGGTTTTCGGTTTCCGCCGCGAATCCGACGAGGGTGCCGTTGAAACCGAATGGCTGGCGGGCGGAGCCGAGGATGTCGGCGGTGCGGACGAGTTCGAGAGTGAGCGTGTCGCCGGATTTCTTGATTTTCTGCGGCTCGACCTTGGCCGGCGTGTAATCGGCGACAGCGGCGGCGAAAACGGCGATGTCCATGCGCCCGATGTGTTTGGAAACCACGTCAAGCATCTCAGCGGCGGTCTCGACCGGGATGAAATCGACGTTTTCCGGGACATCGAGATTCGTCGGGCCGGAAACGAGCAACACCGAGTGACCTTCATGGACGAAGGCTCCGGCAAGCGTGTAGCCCATTTTCCCGGATGAGCGGTTCGTGAGAAAACGCACCGGATCGATCGGCTCGCGGGTGGGCCCGGCGGTAACAAGGACTTTCACGGCGCGAGTTTGTGAGGACGACGGGATGTGGCAAGCGGGAAGAGGAGCTGACATCAGTTTGTCCAACCCGTCTGAAACGAGCATTCTCCGGCCGATGCGCCAGTTAACCGTGCATTGTGCAACCCCATTTCTTATTTCAGTGTTCAAAGAGATTCAGATCCCGGTGCTCGGGATCGTGAATGCCACATCCACATATCTAACCACGCATTCCCTGCATTTTCGGTGAGTCCTCATGAACAGGATTGAGGATGGCCGGACATCAAACCGGCAACAGCGGATCTAACTACCAGAAGGATTCGTTTGCTATATGGAAAAGCGGGACGAAACGTAAGATACAGTCCATGGAAATTGAAAATGCATCCTCGTAATCTTACTGCCCAACTATCTTGCTTTCTTGCATTCAGTTTCATCCCATTTGCCGCCCTCGCGGAACAAGCGGTCAGCCAAGCCCCAGCAGTCTGGCACGACAATGACGACAATCGGGACGTTTATACGCAGGAGTTCCTGCTGGCGCTCGCCGCATCAGGCACTATCAAGCTGGTAGGCACCAGCACCTCCACACCCGTCACACCCTTCAATCCGTATGTCACCGCGCAGCAAGCCGGTGAGTTCGGGATGGGGATGACCGAAATCCAGTCGGTCGCGGGCCAATCCTGGACACTCGATGTCCCTCCGGTCACACAGGAAGTCCTGGTGGGTCATTTCCCGGTGCCGCCAAGCGGTCTCATCGAGGATACCGTTCCCCTCAATTCGGTGGTCGGAAATGCAATCGTCGCAGCCGCTCATCTCCACGGCACTGCCGAAAAGCCGCTCTTCGTGGCATGCGGCGGCCCGCTAACAGCCGTGGCGGATGCCTATCTGATTGATCCCACGATCGCCGACAAGATCGTGGTAACCTGGCTCGGAGGCACACTGGCGGGATTCACCGAATATAACAGCTCAGCCGATGGCTGGGGGAATGCGGTGGCCGCGAAGTATCTGAGGATCACCATGTTCCCCATCGACATCCCGTCGATGGATCTTTCCGCCCCCAGGGTCCCCAAAGTTGACATCGCAGCCTCGATTCCCGCGTCCGCTCTCCGAGATCTGATGTTCGTCAAAAACCACCCGGGAAATCCGCTTCCCGGATCGATCGACGCGGACGGCCCGGCCGCGGTGGTCATCGTCAATCCCGCGATCATCAAGGACTTCGTTAGAAAAAAGGTCACCGGCACGACCACGCTCGATTTCGGAGGAGTGACACACACCATTCCCGTCCTCTCCGATGATCCCGAAGGAAACGTCACCGTGGTGACTTCCGTGGACCAACCGCTTGCCACCCGGGTCTGGTGGCGGGCCTTCGAGCGGGCCTTTGGCAGACTCGAAGCGGATCCATTCCGTTACTATCCGCTCGCGGACACCCAGGCGGACGCGCAGATCGCCTTTGCCACCCACGAACTTTCCGTGAATTACAAAGGCCCGTTGCTCACGCTCCGCCGCGCGAGTGATGGCGAGGAAGCCACTTTCTTCGAAGGTGCCAGGCAGGGCGCGCTCGACACGGTCCGCGGCGGCGGAGGCGTCGAACTAACACGCTGGCTGGCGGAAAATGACGAAGTCCGCGTGATGACGTGGTACGACCAGTCCGGCATCGGGCGCCACGCGACGGCCACTTCGCCCCTGACGGCTCCACGCATCGCCGAGAACGGCCGCCTGATCCGGGGTGCCCGCAACGAACCGGTGTTGCGGTTCTCGGCGGATGACTATCTGCAGGTCAATGACGGCGAGGTTCTGGCAGACATTCCTCAACTCTCCTTGTCCATTTGGGGGCTGGTTGAGCCTTGGAGCACCTCGACCCAGGGATTTCTATCCAAACGTTCGGTGCCGCCCGGTTCAGGTTCGCAAACAGGATGGGGCGTCTCGGTCAGCTCGCCGGACCAGTATCAAGTCATCATCGGCGGGCAAGCCAGCTCGCAGCAAGCCCTGTCCGGTGCCGGCACCGTCACCCGCAATTTGTGGCACCACACCTCCACGGTGTTCAACGGTTCGCTCAGCGGGAATACAAACCGCCTGAAGCTCGCCCTCGACGCACAGTCGCTGAGCCTCACCTTCGGCGGCACGATCCCGGACAGGATCGCCGCGACCGACAGCCCGCTTTTCATCGGCAAGGGCGGTGCCAATCTTCATCTCGACGGACAAATCGGCGAGATCATGGCATGGACCATGCCGCTCAATTCGGCGCAAACCACCCAGCTTCATTCCCGGCGTTTCGTTTCCGATTTCTCAACGCTTGGAACGGTCGTCCCCTTCTGGGAATGGTCAGGACTCGCCCAACTCGAGGGCGAGGCAAGTCTGGAAGGTGCCGTCGCCCACGGCGATGGCGTCAACAACTTGCTCAAATATGCCTTCAATCTCAATGGCAGCGGGCCGGACACCAAATCCCTGATTCCCGCTGCGGGGGACACCCGGGGACTCCCCGGACTTTCGGTGGTCAATCAGGCGGATGGCGGAATCGTCCTACGGTTGGAATACCTTCGTCGGAAGAACTCCGGCCTCGTGTATATCCCGCAGATTTCCACCAATGCGGGCGGATGGGAGCATTTCGATCACGAACCCGTCGTCACATCGATCAACGATCAGTGGGAACGCGCGGAGATCACCAGCTCGGCCGAGTCCGAAGGCGAACCACGTCGCTTCATCCGGCTGAAGGTAAGTCTCCCCTGAGCAGACACAGGTCATCAACCTGTCCAGGAATGGTGAGTGGTTCTCCCGCCAAGCTAGATCGTTTGGGAATCGCCATTCCGATCAAGTTGGATTTCATCCCGCTCATTCATGACGCCCGTTCTACCTGAGAGGGTTTTCAAACGCATTGCCCGGTTGCTGCACGATAAACTGCTGTCCGCTTTTGTACTTGGCGGAAGCCGCATGATTTGTTTAGTTCCCGCGGGTGCCTGCTGATTCTGATCTCAGCCCCCGTCCCCCCGCTAGATCAATGAAAACACCTGCTCTCCCCGCGTCCGCTTTCTCGCGGCCATTTCTTGTAGTTTGGCGCATTCCCAAAAGTCCGTGTCTGCGGTTGCCCGGATTGAAGGTTCTGTCCGCGGCTTTTGCCCTGCTGATCCAGGGCACCACCGACCTCAAGGCTCAGAACCTCGTCTTTAACGGGGGCTTCGAGTCTCCCCAAGTCGACCCCGGATCCTTCATCGTGATCCAAGCGGATCAGGTTTCATTGCCCAACTGGCAGGTCACTGAAACCAGTGTCGACGTGGTTCATCAGGGCTATCTGACAGCCACGGCGGCCGAAGGTTTTCAGTTTCTGGATTTGGATGGAAGTCCTGGTCCGGGTGGAATCAGCCAGGAACTGGCGACCCTTGCGGGCGTCACCTACGAACTCACGTTCCAATACGCGGACAACTTCCTGAGCGAGCGGGCAACTTCATTCGCCCTGGTCAGACTGTCCGACCAGCTCGGCGACGTAATGGCGCCCGTCACGATTTCACACAACAGCTCCGTGCCGGGCAACCTGAACTGGAGCGCTTACTCCACCACCTTTACCGCCACCCATTCGGCGACCACCCTTCGGTTTTCCTCGCTCAATCAAAACGCCTCCGGCGGAATCCTTCTCGACAATGTGTCTGTCGTCGCCGTGCCCGAACCCTCGTCACTCGCACTCGTCGCCGCCTCGGTCGCGTGCTGGGGCATCTGCCTCCGACGCCGGTTCTAATTGACGTTAGAACCATGGTGGGAGGGAGCGGGCGATTCATTCCTGCTTCACGGCATCAGCACCTTCACACAGAAGAATCTTCGCGGAGCAGCGGCGGTGTCCGCAGGAAGGTCATACTCGACCAATTCCCAGTCATTGTTGATCCACGTCACCCTTGGAGTTTCCGGAACCGGCATGAACGAATCCTCCACGAGGGTGGTGGAAGAGCGCGGCTGATAGATGAGGCCGCGGTTTTTCCTGCGGTGGAACCGGAACGTCCCGCCTTCCGCCGTCGGCGCGGGAGCGAGTGCCGGCATGCCCGCAAGGTTGGAAGTCGGCGCGCCATAGGCCACCGCGGGATTGAGTCCGAAAGCGTATTTAACGAGATTGGAAATCCCGTCACTCCGCGGTGCAGAACCAGGCATCCGGTCATCGCCCGTGAGGCCGCTGGCACCGGCCCAGGCCACGAGGGCTTCCGCTGCCTCGCTGAGACCGTTGCCGTTCGTGTCCTCGCTCCAGTCGTTGGTCAGCTTGATGATGAAGGCTTGTTCGTAGGGTTCGTTCATCGCCGCGTCCACCGCTCGGATCCGGATCGGAAAATCGGCATGGGGCGTGTCGAAATCGACATTGATGCCATACCTAACAACAACCACGTTGCCTTCGATGAGGAAGCGGAAGTTGTCACTGCTCCCGGTGCCGGCGACGAGCGTGAAGGTGTGGGTGTCATCAGGGTCCGGATCCGTGGCGCTGAGGGTTGCCACGATGGCCCCTGCCGGCGAGTTCTCCATCACGGACGGCGGGTTGACTTGAATGGCAGTTGGCGGAAGTCCGTGAAGGGTGTTGTACGGGAGGATCCGGTTGAGTCTTCCCTGATCCGTATCCACGATGAGCAATACCGAGCGCAATTCGCCGGTGGAGATCGTGCCTGCTTGCAGACCGGTGGGAGTATCCAGCGACAATCCGGTCGGGAGTCCGAGTGCTTTGAATGCGACCGGCGTGGCACCCGCCACGATCACCGGTTGGGTGACGGCCACACCCACCGAAGCCCGGACCCGGGAAGCCTCCGAAATTTCCGCAACCGGCCGATCATACCGCAGCGCAAGACTGTGCGAGACACCTGCCGCGATGCAGCGCACTTCCACGGCTTCGATTGGAACCGTGGCTTGCCCCTCGCTGTTGTTTCCCCATGCGGCGACCGTGCCGTCGGATTTTCTGGCCAGGCTGTGCATCCACCCGGCGGCGACCTGCTCGATTCTGCCTGACAGCTGGGAGACGTCCGTTTGACCATACCCATTAAAACCCCAGGCGACCACCGTCCCGTCACCCTTGAGTGCGAGATTGTGATAGCCGCCGGCGGAAATGCCGACCACCCCGTCGAGCCCTCCCGGAACCATGGTGATTCCGCTCCATTCGGAACCCCAAGCGGTCACCGTGCCGTCGTCCAGCAGCGCGAGACTGTGGAATCCCCCGGCAGAAACAGCGATGACCCTGGAAAGCCCTTCTGGGACGGTGGCCTGGCCCGACTCGTTGCCTCCCCATGCCACCACCGTGCCGTCCAACCGCAAAGCGATGCTGTGTGACTCCCCTGCGGAAATGGCGATGACGTTGGTCAGATCCGGCGGAACATCGCATTGGCCCGACCCGTTTTCACCCCATGCGGCAACGGATCCGTCGGCTGCGAGAGCCAGGCTGTGTTGTCCGCCGGCAGCGATGGCAACCGAAGGCGGAAGGGCGGGTGGAACCGCACATTGACCGGATTCGTCGGAACCCCATGCGAGCACCGTGCCATCCACTCTCAACCCGAGGCTGTGACTGCGGCCGGCCGCCAGATCCAGCAGTTCGCCCGTCGGGACCGGGACACTCGTTTGCCCCGAATCATCGGCACCCCATGCAGCCACCAGCGAGCCACCGGGCGATATGTTTCCGTCCGTGGGAGAAGTGCCTTGTGCGACTTCGAAGCCATCCCCGAATCCATCGTCGTCGCTATCCACCGTGAGATCGCTGGTCAAGTGGGTGTCTTCTTCCTCAGCTTCGGTGAGTCCGTCACCGTCCGCATCTTCGGTCCGGTCATCCATGAACGTCAGCGAGAGGATCGATTCGAAATGATTGAGATTTGAATCGGTTCCGCGGACCCGGATGCTCAAGTCTCCGGGCTGGCTTTCAAAGTCCCGGTCCATGTCGCCCAGCACAAACAGCCGACCGTCTTCGATGCTGAAGCGAAAATTATCATCGCCGCCTTCACCGGACACCAGTTGGTAGGTGTGCGAATCCTCAAGGTCGGCATCCTCGACGGAGAAAACCCCCAACAAGGTACCGTCAGGCGCGTTTTCGGTGACTTCCGAGGGAGACAAGGACAGCGATGTCGGTGCCGATCCGGCGACACCGGAGATCCAGGCAGACTGGGTGAGGCGCCCCTTGTCGGTATCCACGGTGATGCGGACCAGGGCCCGCACCGGGCTGGCGAGAATTCCGGAGATGACTCCGGTGGAGGGGTCGATCTCGACACCTTGGGGAAGCCCTCTGGCGGAAAAAAGGAGCGGCGTCGCGTTTGCAACAGTCACCGGAAACTCCAGCAGCTCGCCCACCGCAGCGCTGATTTCCCGGCCGCTTGTGATCACCGGGAAACTCGGATCATCGCGGATGACGATGCTGTGCTGCAATCCTGCGGCGATCAGACGGACGTTCACAAGCGCGGCCCCGGGGGGCGTGCTCTGGCGGTAGTCATCGAGGCCCCATGCGACGACCGATCCGTCGGATTTCAAAGCCAGGGAATGAAATCCACCCGCGGCGACAGCGATCACGCCGGTAAGTCCGGGCGGCACGTCGGTTTGTCCAAGACCTCCATTTCCCCATGCGGCCACGGTCCCGTCCCTGCGCAAAGCGAGACAATGATATCGCCCGGCGGAGATGGCCACCACATCGACCAATCCGTCAGGCACGGTCATTGGTTCCCAAAGCTCTCCACTGAAATAGGAACCCCAGCCGGCCACCGTGCCGTCCTTCTTCAAGGCCAATCCCTGGAATCCTCCCGCCGAGATGGCGAGGACATCCGTCAGACCCGCTGGCACGGCGAGCTGGCCATAGAAATCTCCACCCCAGGCGGCCACCGTGCCGTCCTGCTTGAGGGCGAGATTGAAATCCCGCCCGGCAGCGATCTCGACCAGTCCGGTCAAGCCTTCGGGAACGGTGGACTGGTCATCGAAATCGTAACCCCAGGCGACGACCGTGCCATCCCGCCGGAGAGCCAGGCTGTGGCCGGCATCGTCGATCCACGCATCCCCGCCGGCTGCCAAAGAGACCACATCACCGACGTCCGGTGGGATATCCCGCTGGCCGAAGGTGTTGAATCCGGCCCACGTCCGGATGTCGCCGTTGAACTTGAGGGCAAGTCCGTGGGTTTGGCCGGAGGAAATCGACGAGACCTCTCCTGCGAAAGGTGGCTGGAGGGTACCGCTGACGTTGGAACCCCAAGCGACGACCGGGTAGTCGGGCCAATCTTCGGGGTTGATCGGCGAGGTGCCCCCCGCGACTTCGGGTCCGTCGCCGATGCCATCCCCATCCTGGTCGAAATTGGAATCACTCGTGCCATAGATATCCTCCTCGTCCGCTTCGCTCAGGCCGTCGGAATCAAAATCCTCGGTTCGATCATCCAGCATCTGGATTTCGAGTGGAACCTCGACCGTGCCACCCGCGCTGTCGGTGACCCGGATCCGGAGTTCGAACAATTCATGGGGTTTTTCGAAATCAACATCGATGCCGTAGCGGACGAGCAACTGGTTCCCGGAAATGAGGAAGCGGTAGTTGTCCCGATCACCCTCCCCGGAGACGAGCTGGAAGACATGAATCGCGCCTTCATCCGGATCGGTGGCGGTAAGCGCGGCGGCCACCGAGTCCGCCGGTGCGTTTTCCATCACCGTCGGAGGTGTGATGATGACGTTGGTCGGCGGAGTTTCGTCGCCAAGATTCAGCAGGACCAGCTGTGAGAGCCTTCCACGGTCGGTATTTGCGAAAACCCGGAACGCCCGCCGCACGTCGTTCAGCAGGATGCCCGAGATCAGACCGGTCTCGGAATTCAGTGCGAGTCCGTCTGGCAGAACCATGGCGGAGTAGGACCCCGCGGTGGCATTGGCCACCGAAATCTGATATTCCAGAGGCTGGCCGATGAATCCGCTGACAAACGGCGGACTCGAAATTTCCGGGAAATTCCCGTTTCGGCGCAGCACAAGGCTGTGATGAGTCCCGGCGGCGATCCGTTTGGCCCGCCTCGCCTCAAACGGCACTTGGGTTTGACCGGACGCGTTCGACCCCCAGGCCATCACCGTCCGGTCGCTGCGGATGGCCAGATTGTGCCGCCCTCGGGTGCTGATCGCGACCGAGTCCTGAGCACCCGCCGGCGGACTCAGCTGCCCCTCGGTTCCCGATCCCCAACCGGCAATGAAGCCGTCACGCCGCAACATCAGGCTGTGTTTCTCGCCGGTCGCCCCCATGACCCCCAATCCCAAGCCTTGAGGTTGAATGGATTGAGAAAAGTCATCCCGTCCCCAGCTCCGGACCTTGCCATCGCTGAACACCACCATGCACTGATCCCGCGCGGCGGTGATGGAAACCACGTTGACGATGTTCACGGGCTGCGTGGACTGAAAAAAATCATTGGCACCCCAGACCGTGATCCTGCCGTCGCTTTTCAAGGCGATGGAGTGTCGGCCGCCGCCGGCAACCGCCACCACGTCTGCCAGATTGACGGGAGGAGTGATCTGGCCGAATTCGTTCGCCCCCCATCCGACCACCTGGCCATTCGCCAGAACAGCGAGGCTGTGGTGATCCCCCGCACCGATCGCGACCACTCCGGTCAGCCCGGCCGGCACATCACATTGTCCGGCCGTGTTGTCTCCCCATGCGATCACCGTCCCGTCGCTCCTCAAGGCGAGTGAGTGCGAGGCTCCGGCTGCGATCTCGACGACATCGCCCATTTCCGTGGGAATGGAAATTTGCCCGGCCGCATTTTCTCCCCAGCCGAGGACCAGTGCTCCCGGCGGATGGCTGTCCGGATCCCCAGGCAGGAAATCATTCGCGATCTCGTAAGGATCACCGAAACCGTCGCCATCCGTGTCATAGGCGGTGTCACTGCTGCCGTGGAGATCCTCTTCATCCGCTTCCGAAAATCCGTCTCCGTCGGCATCCTCCAGACGATTGTCCGGTAGCGTGATGAGGACCGTTTGCTCCAGCGACTCAAGCTGGGCATCCGTCAGCTTCACCCGGATCGAGAGATTTCCGCCGTGGACTTCGAAATCCGTGGACACGGCCAAGGCCAGCGTGCCGTTCAGAAGGGTGAAAAGGAAATTATGGCTGTCCCCCTCACCGCCGACCAGTTCGAAGGAAAACGTGTCATCCAGCACAAGATCCACTCCCGCCAACTCTCCCACGACGGTTCCCACTTCCTGATTCTCAACGATTCCCGCATCGACGAAATTCAGCCCGGTGGGAAGGGCGGCCGATGCCTGAAGACAAATCGCCATCAGGCAGAGGACAGCCCGGAAGACTGACACTGCCCGACGGATTCGGCTTGGCGTGGCACCGTGAAACATGCGCTGGGGGGGATCCGAATGGGGTCCGAGGAATGGCAGTCGGACTGCCGGGGGGATGGGGGTTGGGAACGATCGGGGGAAGGTCAACAACATCAATGACAAGCAACATGAATGCCAGATTGACGCTGGAAGAAAGCCGCATCGGCGGGCTGGAGTAAAGATTTTAAAATTCCCGGTCTGACGGCGACCTTGCCCGGCCGCTTCTCCGTCAGGTAAAATTTTCCGTGTCTCACCGGTCAATCCGTAGTTTTTATCGATCCCGTGATCCCCAAGAATTTCCAAGACCGCGTCATCGCTCCGTCCCTGCTGGCGGCAGATTTTTCCTGCATCCAGGATGAGGTCAGCCGGGCGATCCATGCCGGCGCGGACTGGATGCACCTCGACGTGATGGACGGGCACTTCGTGGACAACATTTCCTTCGGCCCGGCCATCGTCCAGACCGTGCACGAGGCGGACGACATCTATCTTGACGTCCACCTGATGATTTCCCGGCCGGATCACTATCTGCAGCGCTTCATCGCCGCCGGATCGGACATGATCACCGTGCACGTCGAGGCGGAACACGATGTGGCGGAGACCCTGCGCCGGATTCGCGAAGGCGGCTGCGAGGCCGGTCTCGCGCTGAATCCCGCCACTCCGCTCAGCGCGGTGGAGCCGTTTCTCGGTGAAATCGACCTGCTGCTTTGCATGACGGTCGTTCCGGGCTTCGGCGGCCAGGCGTTCATGCCCGAGGTGCTGGAGAAAATCAAAGCCGCCGCGAAAATCCGCGATGCGAAGGGCCTCGCGTTCCATATCGAAGTGGACGGCGGCATCGACGCCGTCACTGCGGCGCGTTGTTACACCGCCGGTGCAAATGTGATGGTCGCCGGCTCCTCCACCTTCCGGGCTCCCGACATGGCCATCGCGATCGCCGAGATCCGCAACGCATGAAACCTCCAGCTCCCAAACCCACCTCATGCCACTCATCGACCACCTGTTTGCCATCGGCCCGGTCCGCAAGGCGATTTGGAAATTCTGGTATCCCTTTCTAACGCGGCGGCTGCAGGGCGAAGAGGTGATTTTCCTCAACTACGCCTTTGAAACAGATCCACCCATGGCCATTCCGCTCGCTGCCGAGGACGAACCGGACCGCGCGTGCGTTCAGCTCTATCACCACGTCGGCTCGCAGGTGAATTTCTACGGCAAGGAAGTCCTCGAAGTCAGCTGCGGTCACGGCGGCGGCGCGTCCTACCTCACCCGCCTGCAGGCCCCGGCGAAATACACCGGCCTCGACCTCAACGCGTCCGGCATCGCGTTCTGCAAAAAACGCCATTCCGTCCCCAGCCTCGAATTCGTCCAGGGCGACGCCGAACACCTGCCGTTTCCGGACAACTCGTTCGATGTCGTCATCAACGTCGAGGCCTCGCATTGTTACCCGGATTTCCCGCGCTTCCTGGACGAAGTCAGCCGCGTCCTCCGGCCCGGCGGCTTTTTCCTTTATGCGGATTTCCGCTTCAGCGACGGCATCGAGAAATGGGAAAGCGCCCTCCAGATGACCCCGCTCCGCCCCAAATTGGCGCGGGACATCAGCCCGGAAGTCCTGCTTGGCATGGAGTGCAATTCCGCCCGCTCCGTGAAAATGCTCAAACGAAAGCTGCCGAAGTTCCTGCACGGACTCGGTCGTGACTTCGCCGGCGTCAAGGGCTCGCGGATTTACAACGCGCTGTTGAAAGGCGAATTGTCCTACCGGTCCTACTGCTATCTCAAGGCCCCCTGACGCCCACCGATCCCCCGTGTTACGTCGGGATCGGGCGATCACGCTTGCGGCGAGGGCAGCGGTTGATTTCACTCCGCCCATGACACGCCCAGACGGTCGCCAGAACGACCAACTCCGCCCCATTTCCTTCGTCCCGAACGTCGCCCCGTACGCCACCGGCTCGGTGCTCGTCTCCTTCGGCGACACCCGCGTCATCTGCTCCGCCACCATCGAGGAGGACGTGCCGCGCTGGATGCGC
>JBGSTM010000183.1:0-6361 GCA_041736495.1 Akkermansiaceae bacterium | reverse complement strand
AGGCCGCGGCCCGGCAGAAGGCCGCGTCCGCCGCGCCTGCCGCGAAAAAAGGCCGCAAGTTGACGTTCAACGAGAAGAACGAACTGGAAGGCATGGAGACCGCCATTCTCGCCATCGAGCAGGAAGCGGAGTCGCTAGAAGCGCTGCTGCATGACCCGGATTTCCAGGCAAAACGCTTCGCGGAAATCCCGGAAATGGTCGAAAAACTGGATGCTGCGAAGGCAAAGGTCGCCAAGCTCTACACCCGCTGGGAGGAGCTCGAAGCCATCCGCGAAGCTGCGGGCGCTTGATTCCACCTAGCGGTCTTGTCGGAGTCTCTTTCGATATCGCCGTGTCAAAATGCATGGAAAACACGTGGGATTTTCCAAGTGCGAACCCGCTCGGTTTCGATGTTTCTTGTTCTGCTCAACTTACGACCATGAACATTCCGGCCATCGAAAACTCTCCCAACAACGAATCGCTTCTCGCGATCTGCCTTTTTGCCGCCTTCTCAGACGGCGAGCATTCCGATTCCGAACGCGAACAGATCACCCGCATCGCCACGGAACTGGAATCTGAAAATCTCGCGGAGATTTCCCGGAAAATCCTGATGGGGAAAACTTCCATCGAATCCGCCGTCAGCGGTCTTGAGCCCGGCCAGAACCGCCTGCTGGCTTACGAAATGGCGAGGGCGATTTGTGAAGCCGGAGGAAGCATCACCACACCCGAGCAGGAGTTTCTCACCCGCCTCCGCCAGGCACTTGAACTCTCGGCGAGTGATTCAAAATCCGTCGACGACGAGGTGGACGCCTTGTCGCTGGCTCCCGTTTCCAGTGCAGCCGTCCCAACGGGTGCTGCGGATAACAGCAGCATGATCCTGAAGTATTCCATTCTCAACGGTGCGCTCGAGTTGCTGCCGGAGACCTTCGCGACGATGGCGATCATTCCGATGCAAATGAAAATGGTCTATCGGATCGGAAAGGCGCACGGCGTCGAACAGGACCGCTCCCTGATCAAGGAGTTTCTAGCAACCGCCGGGGTGGGGATCGGGTCCCAGGTGGTCGAAGGCTTCGCCCGCAAGCTGATGGGTGGATTCGGCAAGAAGCTCGGCGGCAAGACTGCCGGGAAGATTGCCAACCAAATGACAGGCTCGGCCTTTTCATTTGCGTCCACCTATGCGATCGGCCACGTCGCGGAAAAGTATCACTCGGCAGGAGGAAATCTATCCGGAAACGAGCTGAAGAGTCTTTTCAACACGCTCAGCGAGCAGGCAAAAGGGCTGCATGCGCAGCATCTCCCCGCCATTAAGGAGCGTGCGAAGAGTCTTAGCCCGGCAAGCATCCTCGCGATGGTCAGTGGCAAGGAAGCCGTGTGATTTCACGGATCGTATCCGCACGCCTGGCAGGGCGGTGCCGGTCGGCGCAAAAAGTGGTTCGTGAACTGCGGGTCGGCTCAGCCAGCGCTCGCTTTCTTCTCCAGTTTCGCCCGGGCGGCGGCAAGCTGGGCGAGTTTTTCCTCCGAGACTTTCGGATATTTCATTCCCATGTCCTGGATGGCGTTGGTGACGATGTCCGCGACGAGGGCGCGGGCGACGTATTTGCGGTCGGCAGGGATGATGTTCCACGGGGCGCGCTTGGTGCTGGTGGCGGAGATGGCCTCCTCGAAAGCTTTCTGATAGGCCTTCCAGTGTTCGCGTTCCGCGAGATCGGCCTCGGAGAATTTCCAGTGTTTTTCGCTGTTGGTGAGTCGCTCGAGGAAGCGGCGTCGCTGCTCGTCCTTGGAGAGGTGGAGGAAGAACTTGAGGATGAGGGTGCCGTTGCGGGTGAGGTGTTTTTCGAAGTTGTTGATGTCTTCGTAGCGTTTCTCCCAGAACTTCTTGCCGGGATCGGCGGGGGCTCCGGGGCCGAGCCACTCCGGGTGCACTTTGACGACGAGAACGTCCTCATAGTAAGAGCGGTTGAAGATTCCGATGCGGCCGCGCTCTGGCAGGGACTTCATGTAGCGCCAGAGGAAATTGTGGTCGAGTTCCTCAGCGGAGGGTTTCTTGAAACTGTAAACCTGGCAGCCCTGGGGATTTACGCCTGACATGACGTGGCGGATGGTGCCGTCCTTGCCGGCGGCGTCCATTGCCTGGAAAATGAGCAGCACCGAGTGGGTGTCGCTGGCATACAACAATTCCTGGGCTTCGCTGAGTTGTTTGCGGGTTTCCTCAAGAATTTCCTCGGCACGTTCCTTGATGACGTCCTTGCCGAGTTCTTTGGCCTCGTCCGTTTCGGTCCAGTCGGTGAGGTAGTTCTTGAGATTCACCTCGGTGCCGGGCTTGACGTGGAATTGTTCGAGTAGTTTGGGGTTGATCATGGGGATGGGGGTTTAATTCGGACGCAGTATGGGGCTTTGTGGCCGTCATGGCGAGATCAACGTCCAAGGTTGTTTTGACGGCAATGCTTAAAACGTCGTCTTGAACGATGGTGAGATTCTGACAATGTCGCCCCCGTGCTTCTCGCCACGTTCGTCTGCCTGATTTTCGCTCTCAGCCTGGTCTCGCGCAGGTTGGAGAAAACCGTGATCACTGCTCCGATCATCTTCACCGTGGCGGGGATTGCCGGCTATCCGGCGGTTGATTCGTTGAGTGGACACCTCGATCCCGCCCGTTTCCTGACACTCGCGGAAATCGGCCTGGTCCTGTTGTTGTTCACCGACGCGAGCCGGACGGATCTGAGGGTCCTCCGCGGCATCCGCGAGCTCCCGGTGCGGTTGTTGAGCATCGGAATGCTGCTGACGATTCTGTTGGGAGCTGTGGCGGCAAAACTGGTTTTTCCGCCGCTTTCCTGGTGGGAGGCGGGCATTCTATCCGCCATTCTGGCACCGACGGACGCCGGTCTCGGCCAGATCATCGTAAACAGCCCGCTGGTGCCGCTGCGGGTGCGCGAGGCGCTCAACGTGGAGGCCGGGCTCAACGACGGATTGTCGGTGCCGTTTCTCCTGTTCTTCATCGCGATGGCGGTGGCCGGGGCGGGGGAGGCGAGTTTCCTGCGGTTCCTGGGCGAGCAACTCGGGTGGGGGATTCTGGCAGGGGCTGTCATCGGTTTGGCCGGCGGGTGGTTGATCAACATTTCCATCCGATCCGGCTGGATGGCGGAGTCGTTTCAACAACTCGCCGTGGTGGCTCTGCCGGTTTTCTGCCTGATCGCTTCAAAGCCGATCGGAGCGAGCATGTTCATCGCCGCGTTCACCGCCGGATTGTTCGTGCAGGTCCGTTTCAAGCAGGCTGGCAGGCACAGCGTGGAGTTCACCGAGGAATGGGGGCAGATCCTCAATCTATCGGTTTTTTTCCTGTTCGGGATGATTCTCGGGCGGGATCAGGGATTGTTCGGATGGAATCATTTCCTTTACGCGGTGCTGAGCCTGACGGTCGTGAGGATGTTGCCAGTGGCGGTCTCGCTTGCAGGGTGTGGTCTGGACAGGCGCACGGTCGCCTTCATGGGCTGGTTCGGTCCGCGCGGGCTGGCGTCGATCGTGCTTGGCCTGGTCTATCTCGAGGAAGGCGGGCAGCTGCCGGGCGAGCACGACACGCGCCTCGCGGTAATGGTCACCGTGCTGTTGAGTATTTTCGCCCACGGCGTGACGGCCGTCCCGGGGATCCGCCTCATTGCGCGCCGGACTGCCCGGACTTGATTCATTTCCCAACCCCACACCTACCATGACCTACGACGACGACTGGCTTGATCAGACGATGGAAAACCGCCGTGTTTCCATCCTTAAAACCATCCGCCCCGCCACCCACGAGGAACTGCTGCAACTGGGGGAGAAACGTTTCCCCCTGGTAACCGATCCTTGGTGCATTCGCTATCATGAGTTCATCACCAGGAACGCTTCTGCGAAATTCTATCGGGCGGAAAGCCCCGAAGGAGCCGAAGTCGTCTATTGCCGCGACACCGGACAGGGCGTGTGGTTCCTGCCGGGCAACGGCATGGGGATCATCCAGCCCAAAGGCTTGCAGATGCTGGCGGAAATCGTGAAATCGTTGTGACCGCTTGCCTGGGCGACTGCTTCGGTTCTTGATGTGAGGTCGGGAAGGGGCATGCTTGGGTCGATGACAACAAAGTCCAGTCTGGCATGCACCGTTCCGGGTGGCTGCGCGCTCCTGCTCGCGGCCTGCGGTCCTGTGTCGGACGAGGGCCGTCTTCTGACTTCAGCTCCTGAAAAGCGCCTGGTTGCGGTGGCTGCTCCCCTCGGTGAGTTGGAGATCGCGGCCTACGTGAAAGGGAGGGCGGACGCATTTGATCCCGCTGCCATAAGGGTCTTGTCCTGGAACATCCACAAGTTGCAGCATGCGGACTTGCCTGCGGATCTGGCGAAGCTTGCGACGAAGCATGACCTGATTCTGCTGCAGGAGGCTGTGCTCCAACCGTCCATGCGGGAAGCCCTCGAGAACGAGGGGTTTTCCTGGCAGATGGCGGATGCCTTCACCATCAAGGGATTGGATCGCGGCGTATTGGTCGCCGCGAGGATCGCGCCCGTGGACGGGCGGGCGATGTTCACCCGCGAGCCGCTTTTTCCCCTGCCGAAGTCGGCGATCGTCACCCGCTATCGGCTCGCCGGCCGCGAGGAAAAGCTGGCGGTGGCCAATCTGCACGGGATCAATTTCTCGCTCGGCTTGGGCCGGTTCCGCGAACAACTCGACGCCGTCGCCAAGGAGTTGGCAGATCACGAAGGTCCGATGATCCTGGGCGGGGACTTCAACACATGGAGCCTGAGGCGGGACAATGCGCTCGGCGAAGTGACGAAGCGACTCGGGTTGACGGCGGTCGTGCTGGCTCCCGATGATCGCCGCCGGGCTTTCGGGCGGCATCTGGACTATCTGTTTGTGCGTGGGTTCGCGGTGGAGGAGGCAAGCTCGCCCGCGGTGAAATCGTCGGACCACAACCCGATTCTGGTGAAGATGGCCGCCGATCGTTAGGCCGCCTGTCAGGACTGCTTTTTGCGGTTCACCGCAAGTTGCGCCTTCAACCATTCGCCGGTCGGCTGGGTGCGGCCATCGGGAAATTTCACCTTATAAGGTTTTCCCGACAGGTAACTCTTGCTGGCGATTCCCGTGATGAAGTCATCGGTGGTCTTCACGCGGTCCCCGGCTTTTTTGAGTTTGTCGCTGAGATGATCCGCGCCCTCGGCGGCGGAATACTCCGAACCATTTCGAATGAAACGCACATCGGATGTGCGGACGAAGTTGATCAAACCATCGATCTCGGCCTTCACCTGCGGCTCAAGCGCAAACGCGAATGCGGCAGTGACCAGCAAAGTGAAAACGGGGGTAAGGATGCGGCGCATGGATATTCGGTGGGATTTGATTCAAGGGTACCTTGCCGAATCCGCCCTTGCAAAGAATTCTTTGGGCCGCGTGACCGGAGTTTGCTTCTGGCGAATTCGGGTTTGGGGACTAGGCTTGCCACATGGCCATCGAGACTTTTTCCGGAATTTCCCCGACGATTCATGAAAGCGCGTTCATCGCCGCGAGTGCGGATGTGATCGGGCGGGTCACCTTGCACGAGGAGACAAGCGTCTGGTATAACGCGACGCTGCGTGGCGACATCAATGAAATCGTCATTGGCCCGCGCTCGAACGTGCAGGACAACGCGGTGATCCATCTGGCGGATGATTACGGCTGTTACGTCGGGGAGCTGGTGACGGTGGGGCACTCGGCGATCCTGCACGCCTGCACGGTGAAGGACGAGGTGCTGATTGGGATGGGTTCGATCGTGCTGGACGGCGCGGTGATCGGCGAGCGTTCGATTGTGGGTGCGGGAGCGCTGGTGACGGGCGGGACGGTCATTCCGCCGGGTTCGCTGGTGCTTGGTTCACCGGCGAAGGTGGTTAGGACGCTTTCGCTCGACGAGCAGTCCACGATCAAGAGCTGGGCGGAGAAGTATGTGCTGGGTTCGAGGATGTATCTGGAGCGGAAATAATGGACACTCCTGCCCGACGGAAATATGGCGACGCCAAGCATCATGGACTTTACACGAACTGCCCTCAAGTCCCCACATGATGTCAGGAGAAAGGGGGCTCTCGTTCGGCGCAAGGGTCGGTCATGTCCGAACCATTTCTCCCGGGGACAACTGGAAATCCCCGCCAAGTTACTTCGGATCAAAACCGAGAAAATTTCCATTTACCGCTTGCCAGCCCCCGGCGGTCTGCTAAACCACCCGCCCCGCGGAGTCTCCAGAGCAGTTTGGACGTCCTCTCGTGGTCACGCGAAATCACGCACATCATGGCACGTATCCTAGGCATTGAAATTCCCAATGAGAAGCGCATCGAAGCTTCTCTGCCCTACATGTTTGGCATCGGCCGCCCCACGGCGGCGAAGATCCTCGAGCACGCAGGAGTC
>JBGSTM010000175.1:0-23043 GCA_041736495.1 Akkermansiaceae bacterium | reverse complement strand
GGATCGCCCGACCTACGCCCCCGGCTGGGTCATCATGAGCGCGCCGGATCCCTTCGCCGCCCTCGACGCCATGGTCAATCTGCGCGCCTTCCGGGAAGTCGCCTCCGCCGATGTCCTGCTCGCCGTCCAACACAGCAAGCGGGCCTTGCCAAGCGATCCGCTCATCACCGGCCAGTGGCATTTAAAACGATCCGGCAGTGCCGTCGCCGGCTCGGACATGAACGTCGAAGCCACCTGGAACTACCCCGCCACCACCGGCACCCGCGGGGCAGGAATCCGCATCGGCATCATCGATGACGGGCTCCAAACCTCCCACCCCGACCTCTCCCCGAACGCCGACACCATCAACGACAGGGACTGGAACGGCAACGACGCCGATCCCAGCCCCGGCAGCGGCGACGACCACGGCACCTCCTGCGCCGGAAATGCTGCCGCCAGGGGTAACAACAATCTCGGCGTCTCCGGCTCCGCGCCCGAAGCCACCCTCGTCGGCATGCGTCTCATCGCCGCCGCCGTCACCGATGCCCAGGAAGCCGAGGCCATGGGCTACCTGCCGGAAATCATCCAGATCAAATCCAACAGCTGGGGCCCCAACGACACCGGAACCCTCCTCGAAGGCCCCGGTCCGGTCACCCTCGCCGCACTCCAGGCCGCCACCACCACCGGCCGCGGCGGCAAGGGCAGCATCATCCTCTGGGCCGGCGGAAACGGCGGCGATGTCGGCGACAATTCCAACTACGACGGCTACGCGAACTCGATTCACACCATCGCCATCGGAGCCACCGACAGCGACGGTCGCCGGGCTTATTATAGCGAGCCCGGCAGTAACCTCGTCGTCTGCGCCCCGTCCAGCGGCGACGCCGACACCCTCGGCATCACCACCACCGACCTCACCGGCAACCAGGGTTCTAACACCGCGTCATCCGCCAGCGGCGGTGACTACACCGATGAGTTCGGCGGCACCTCGTCCGCCACGCCCTCCGTCGCTGGCGTCGTCGCCCTGATGTTGCAGAAAAATCCCAACCTCGGCTGGCGCGACGTGCAGGAAATCCTCATCCGCACCGCCGCCCGGCCGCCCGCCTCCACCGGCTGGGTCACCAATCCCGCAGGCCTCGATTTCAACCACGACTTCGGCGCCGGTCTCATCGACGCCACCGCCGCCGTCAATCTCGCCGCCACCTGGGTGAATCTTCCCGCCCAGACCTCCTCCACCTCCAGCCAGACCTCGTTCTCCGCCGCCATTCCAAATAACAGCGCCGCCGGCACCACCCGCACCTTCGACCTCTCCGCCTCAAACCTCCGCGTCGAGCACGTCACCCTCACGCTCAGTGCCACCCACACCGCCCGCGGGAATCTGGAAATCACCCTCACCTCCCCGGGCGGCATGTCCAGCACGCTCGCCGCCGTCCACTCGGACACTGGCGACAATTATTCCAACTGGACCTTCAGCAGCGTCCGCAATTGGGGCGAGCTCTCCACCGGCACCTGGACACTCAAGGTCGCCGACTTGAGCTCCACCGGGAACTCCACCGGCGGCACCCTCACCGGTGCCTCGTTGAAAATCTTCGGTTCACCGGGCACGCCCGTGAACCCCGCGCCCGTCGCCCTGCTCACCCAGCCCACCGCCGGACAGATATTCAGCCCCGGCACCACTGTTAGCGTGGAAATCACCGCCACCGACCTCACCGTCGAGGGCACTGCGGGCACCGTCACCCAGGTCGAGCTTTTCGACAACGACGTCTCGCTCGGCATCGACTCCACTGCGCCCTACTCGTTCTCCTTCGTTCCCGCTCCCGGCAGCCACTCGCTCGTCGCCAAGGCCACCGACAGCGAGGCTGCCGTGGGAACCTCCGTCTCCGTCTCTATCAGCGTGGCCGACCAGTCACCAGTCATCACGGCCGCCACTCTATCCGCCACCGGTCAGGCCTACTCGGACGTTCCGCTCACCGTCGCATCCGTCACCGCCACCGATCCCGAGGGCGCTTCCATTTCCTACTCCTATCAATGGCAGTCCAGCGTCAATCAAACAGTATTCACCAACGAGCCGGGTGCCACCACCAGCACCGCTCCCGCACTCGCCGGGAAGCTCCTCCGCTGCGTGATCACCGCCTCTGACGGAAATTCCAGCAGCCCACCTTTCACCACCGCCACCGTCAATCTGCTCGCCCGCCCCGGCACCGTCGCGACCGCCGGTTCCGCCTATTCCTACACCAGCGGTCTCGTCCTGCGCGGCACGGATTCCGCGCTCTCGCGCCGCGCCATCATCAACGAATTCAGCCAGGGACCGTCGGGCGGCACCGCCGAGTGGATAGAAATCCTCACCCTCCAGGCCGGCAGCCTCGCCTTCTGGGATATCCAGGACGCCGCCGGAAACGCCGTCGTCTTTCTCGACGATCCCGTCTGGGACAACATCCCAGCCGGCACCGCCATCGTCATCTACAACGGCGATTCCAAAGACCCTATCCTCCCCGCCGACGACCTTGACCCTGTCGACGGCCGGATGGTCATCAGCAGCACCAACCCCGACTATTTCGACGAAACTTACGACGCCTGGCTCCCGCTCGGAAACAGCGGCGACTCCATTTTTCTAAGCGACGAGGCGGAAGTCACCGTCCACTCGTTAGCCTATGGGAACAGTACCGCCACCACGCCTAACATCGGCAGCGTCGGCAGCGCCAGGTCCGCCTACTTCGCCGGTGACACGGACACCGGAGCCGACCTGGCGGCGAATTGGCGCGTCACCACCTCGCTCACCTCGCGCGCCATCGTGCCGCGGGTGGCGGCCACTCTTCCCATCACCTTCGGCGGTCCGTGGTCGCCACTCCCCACCGGCTTCACCGGCACCGGTATGGGCAGTCCCTACGCCGCCAGCCTGGGCGGAGACACCGCCGCCGGCTCCGCGAAATTCGACGACGGAGGAGACACCTTCACGGTCGAGTTCTCCTCGCAGGCCGCCACCCTCAGCTACCGCATCCTCGGAAACTCCGGTACAACCAACCCCACATCTGGAACCTTCCTCATCCAGCAATCCCCAGACGGCATCACATTCACGACCCTGCGCACCGTGACGAACGCATCTACCACGGACACCGCCTACTCCGACACCCCGGCCGCAGCCACCCGCTTCATCAAGTTCATCTATCAAACAAAAACCGCGGGAAACATCCAGTTGGACAAGCTCGCCATTACCCCCGCTGTCTCCAACATCATCACCCTCGCCGTCTCCCCCACCACCTTCGCGGAAAACCTCGGCGCGGCCGCAGCCACCGGCACGGTTAGCATTTCCACTCCGCTCGGTGTTCCACTTACCGTCACGCTCACATCTTCCGACACCACCGAAGCGATTGCTCCCGCCACCGTCACCATCGCCGCCGGCCAGACGAGCAGCCCGGCCTTTGCAATCACCGCGGTGGATGATGTGGATTCGGACGGCCCGCAACAGGTCGTCCTAACCGCCTCTGCCGCCGGTTACACCAACGGCACCAGCACTCTCACCGTCACCGATAACGAAGCGTCCGTCGAGGGTGTTACTCCCGCCGCCGGGAACAACCCCGCCAACAGCGCCTTCGTCACCGCCCTGCGGAACGGCAGCCTCAACAGCCCGGCGCTTTTCCGCATCGGCGTCGGCGCGGTCATTCCCACCCCACTCGCGCTCGACCCGGTCACCGGCATCCTGAGCGGCATCATCGACCCCGGAAATCCCGCTGGCGACTATCTGATTGTCATCGAGCGCTACAACACCCTCGGCGAGACGGTTACGCAGTCCTACACCCTGACCCTTGGCGCTGGAACCGGGAGCTCCTACGCGACTTGGATTTCCAACTACGACGGTGTCGGCACATTCACCGCCCTCGGCGACGATGCCGACGGCGACGGCCTGCCCAACGGAATTGAAAACCATCTCGGCACTCCGCCGGATTCCGCCAACTCCGGCCTGACCCAGGTTTCCGCCACCGCCACCACGCTCGTCTTCCGCCACAGCCGCACGAACACCCCGGCCAGCGACCTGACCGCCAGTTATGAATGGACCGCCGATCTCGCCGCATGGCATCCATCCGCCGGGACGTCCGACGGCACCACTGTGACCATCGCCGCCGCAACGATCACCGACACGGTGGCTCCCGCGAATGATCTCGTGGAAGTCACGGCCACCATCAGCAGCACAATTGGCCGGCAAGTCTTCGTGCGACTGAAGGTGGCTCAATGATCAATGTGCCGGCCCCTGGTGCTCCTGGATGTATTCCTGTTTGAGTCCCAGCGCTTCGGGCGCGTGAAGGACTAACATTTTCATCCGGATGTCCGCAGGGATGGTCTTGCGGGTGGCCTTGGAGACGAGGATCATCAGGCCGATGGAAAGCGGCACGGACCAGATCGCCGGTTGCTCGCAGAGGATGCGGAGAAGCGGGTGGGCCTTCCAGAAATCGTTGATGCCTGCGAACCCGGCGAAGATCTTGCCCATCGGCCCCTTGTCGAGCGCGAGGGTGCTGATATTGACAATGGCCGCGGCAACCAGCGCGGATAGACCGCCGGTGAGCATGCCGGTTGCGGCACCTTTCATCGTCATCCCATGCCACCAGACGCTCATGAACAGCAGCGGAAAATAACTGGCAGCGGCGATGGCAAATGCCTGGCCGACCATGAAGTTGATTTCCAGCGGCTCGACCATCGCCCCTAGCAGGACCGACACGCCGCCGATCAGGATGGCGCACCACTTGAACATCTTCATCCGCTGCTCCGGCGTGGAGTTCGGACGGAGCATCCGGCCGTAAACGTCGTGGGCCAGCGCGCCCGTCATCGATACCAGCAATCCGGAGAACGTGCTCATGAACGCGGCAAACGCACCCGCACAGGTGATGCCGCTGAGAATGGAGCCGAGCACGCCGTATTTTTCACGGATCAGGATCGGCAGTTCGAGCACCACCTTGTCGGGGCCCTTGGAACCCGTCGATTCGTAGAGTTCCGGCAGGAAGTTGCGCCCCAGCACGCCGAAGACCGGCGGAAATAGATAGAACACCCCGATGAGGATCATCACCCACATCGTCGTCCTCTTGGCGGCGACTCCATCGGGGTTGGTGTAAAACCTCACGAGAATGTGCGGCAGGCCGGCGGTGCCGCAGACCAGCGCCATAATCAGGGAGAACGTGTAGAGCAGCGAGAGTGGACGGGCTTGCTCGGGAGTGAGGCCGGCGGCCTTGGCCGCCTTGGTCGTGAGCGGGCCGAACGGCGCGATCCAAGCTTCGTCCGAGGGAGCCTTGGCGGGTAGGGCCTGGCGCTCGGTTCTCACGGGATCCACCGTCTGCACGATGGCCGGCGGCGGGGTACCGGCCGCATCCGTTTTGTTTAGAGAAAGGTTTTTTCCGTAACCTCCGAACACCGACAACAATACGAAGACCGGCACCGAGATGGCGAACATCTTGATCCAATACTGCACCGCCTGCACCAGCGTGATTCCCTTCATGCCGCCGAGTGCGACATTGAGCGTGATCACGGCTCCGACGATTGCGACGCCAAACCAGTAAGGAATTCCCGTAGTCATCTTCCCCAAATCATCCAGCGGAGCCAGAAACTGAAATGCAGTTCCCCGGAAATCAACCCCCTTGAAAATGTAGGCCAGCGTAGTGCCCGCCCCTTTCATCTGCGGCATCGTGTAGAAGAATCCGATGAACAACACGAAGCACACCGCGATCTTGCGGAAGACCGGCGAGTCATAACGACCCTCCGCAAAGTCCGGAATGGTATAAGCCCCGAATCGGCGCAACGGCCCGGCGATGAACAGCAGCAGGAACAAATAGCCGCACGCATAACAGACCGGATACCACAGCGCGTCGTAGCCGGACAGCATCACCATCCCGGCGACGCCCATGAAACTGGCCGCGCTGAGATACTCGCCGGAAATGGCGGAGGCATTCCAGCCGACAGAGACCGAGCGCCCGGCGACGAAGAAGTCGGAAGCGGATTTGGAGGATTTCGCAGAGCGAAATCCCATCCAGATGGTGATGACCACGGTAATGGCCGAGAAAGCGAGAATCCAGGGATCGACGTTCATGGTGGTGAATGGATGTTAGGATTGGCGCTTGTTGCCCTCGGCCGCGTGATCGACTTCTTCTTCTTCCAGGGCCATCGAGCGGGTGATGAACACGCGGGCGATGATCCAGACGTAAGGAAAGAACAACACTCCGAGAATCAGCCAGGTCAGCGTGAAGCCGCCCACCCGCTGAGCCATGAATGTCGGGGCGAAGAAATTGAGAAGCGGCAAGCCGAACAGCAGCACGAGGAACGCGCCGGCACAGGAAATCGAAAGCTTGAGCTGGCGCGTCATGAGTTCATGCAGAAACTTCTCGCTGTGGATGAAGTCGTCCTCCTTGGGTGGTATTTGAGACATCGGGTTTGGTGGCTTGGGTAGGGCATCAGAACAGGAATCCCCGTGGCATGCGTCAAGAACCATTTCCCACCGGGGATTGACTCATTCGGGGTAACGACCGTCCATCAGGACAAGTGGAGCAATTCCCGGTTTCAAACCCGCGATTCTTCGCTACGGTCTTTCCATGCCGCTGCTCGAAAGCTTCATCGACCCCGCCACCGTCTCCCTGAAAATCTGTGGAGTAACAACCCGCGCCGACGCGGACCGGCTCGTCGCGATGGGAGTGGACGCGCTGGGAGTGAACTTCTGGCCGCAGTCGAAGCGCTACCTCGCGCCCGAAGATGCCGGTTGGTTGAAGAATCTGGATGGAAAAATCCTGCGCGTCGGGGTCTTCGTCAATGAACCGCCAGAGCTGCCGCTGCGACTCGTGCGCGAAGGCTATCTGGATGTGGTCCAGCTCCATGGTGACGAGACGCCCGATGATGCCGCCGCATTCCGCGAGGCGGAAATTCCCTTCATCAAGGCCATCGGCGTGAAGACTCTCGCGGACTTGGATCGTGCGACGGAATACGGAGCCGCGGCAGTCCTGCTCGACGCGCACGCGCCTGGCATCTACGGCGGCACGGGAGAAGTGTTCGACTGGGAGGTCGCTTCTGATTTCCGCAGGCGCCATCCGCAGCTAGCTGTTATTCTGGCGGGCGGCATCGTTCCCGGAAACGCCGGGCTTGCCGCCATGAGCGTGCAACCCGCCGCACTCGACATCGCATCGGGCGCGGAGATTTCTCCCGGCATCAAGGACTTTGAAAAAGTCGCCGCGTTCCTCACCGCCCTGCACCGCTGATCCGCATGCTGACCGACTCCCACTGCCACCTCGCCTCCCACCGGTTTTCTCCAACAGAAATCCCCGATCTTCTCACCCGCGCCCGTTCGGCCGGAGTCACGCGGGTGATCTCGCTCGCCACCAGTCTGGAGGACATCGCCGCAAATCTATCCATCGCGGAGGATCCCGCCGTACACGCCTGCATCGGCATCCATCCCTGCGACGTCCATCACGCGCCGGACGACGCGGCCTCGCGGCTCGCGGAATTTACAAGCGACCCGCGCGTCTGCGGCATCGGCGAAACCGGCCTCGACTACTATCACCCCGCACCCGACGGCTGGGACGAGCATGATTTCCGCGAACGTCAGCGCAAGTTTCTCCATCAGCATTTCCAGCTCTCCGCAGACTCCGGGCTCAACATCGTCATCCACACCCGCGACAAGCAGGGCGAGGCCTCGTTCGAGGACGCACTCGCCATCTACGGTGCCTATCATAGTTCGGTGCGCGCCGTGTTCCATTGCTTCATCGGTTCATGGGAGAACGCGAAACGCGTTCTCGATCTCGGCGGCCTCGTCTCTTTCGGCGGAGTCGCCACCTTTAAAACCGCCATCCAGGTCCGCGAGACCGCCAGCCATTGCCCGGCCGGATCCTTCATGATCGAAACGGACTCACCCTATCTCGCACCCGAACCCCACCGCGGAAAGCGGAACGAACCCTCCTTCGCCAGAAACACCGCGGAGCGAATCGCCTCGATCCGCGGTGAGTCCTTGGAGCAACTCGCGCTTCATACGACCGCCGCCGCCGGCAGATTTTTCCGCCTTCGTCCGGAATCGCTTTGAATAATCGATGTGCTGCGCGACGTTTCAGGTTCCGGAAGCTGGGACCCCCACATCCGTCCTTCACAACCCGAACTCAAACCACTACATCCCCATCATGAATCCCATCCGCATTCTTGCCCCTTCACTTCTCGCGGTCGCTTTGGTTTCCTGTGCCTCGCAGAAATCCGACACCTATGACACCGCCAATCCATACGGAGCCGCCGATGCCGGCGCGGTCAATCCTTCGGCCTCGATGGAACCCGCCAATCCGGTCTATGACACTCCAGCCGCCTATGAGGAAAGTGGCGTGGCTCCCGCCGCTCCGATGACAGCCGCCCCGACCACACCTAACATTCCGTCGTCCCCCGCTCCCCGGCCCTCCACGAATGGAGCCGCCATCATCCACACCGTGGTCGCCGGTGACACGCTTTCCGGGATCAGTGCGAAATACAAGGTGCCCTCGGCCGCGATCAAACAAGCCAACAACATGACCAAGGACACCGTCGTGCTCGGCAGGAAAATGGTCATCCCACCCGTCCAGTAACAACCCACCCCGCCGCCGCGAGTTGTTCCACTTGCGGCGGCTCTTTCTTTTTCACCATGCGACATCGCTCCGCCATCATTGCCTTTCTCGCGGTCTTCTCCGTGGCATCCGCCGAAACCAAGGACGCCGCCAAGGAGTCGGATCTACCGGGACACAGTCCGCGCGAGGTCGCACTGGACAACCTGCTTTCCGAGCGGGAATCCGATCAGGCGCTGGAAAAAGTCATCGCCGCGGCGAGGCAGGCCGGCATCAAGGACCAGGCGATCATCGAGGCCCGCTTCCTCTATCACATCGATCGCCGCGAGGACGCCGCCATCGCCGCAATGCTGCCCGAGTTTGTCAAGCAACAGGAACTCTTCCGCATCGAGGACTCCGCGATTTTCAGCGTGAAAGAGGATTGGCTCGCAGTCGTCGAATACGTGCATGCCATCGCTGCCCTCAAAAAAGGCGACAAGGCCGACTTCAAAACCCACATCACCGAGGCCTTCTGGCTGAGCCCACGCCAGGCGGCCGCCTTCGCTCCCGACATCAACCGCCTTCGTCTTGAAGAGTCCATGAGCGCCGTGAAGATCGACTTCGAATCGAAGTTCCTCGCCCTCGGCGGAGGAGACGCCGTCTCTCTCAGCAGTCTCATGAAAGACAGGAAGGCCATGATCTTTCACTTCTGGTCACCGGCGAGCCGCGAGTGCGAGGCAAGCATGCCGGACTTCGTCATCACCGCGAAAGCACTCGGTGAAAAAGGCATCGCGGTCGCTTCCATCATTCCTGACAGCGCCCTGGAAATCATCGCAAGCGCGCGTGCGATGATCCAACCGCTAGGAGCGCAGGCACCTGGAGCATGGCTCGTCGACCGGAAGGAAGACCCGCTCTTCCGCGAACTCCGCGTGCAGGCCATGCCGGTCTTCGTCCTCGTCTCTAACGAAGGACGGGTGCTCTTCAACGGTGATCCATCAGACGACGCGTTGTGGGATGCGCTGGAGAAACTCGACCCGCGCATCGCGCGTCCCGAATCCGCCGGTCTGTCAGAGTGAGGTTCCTCGCCCAACTACGATCCGCGTAGTAACGGAGTTGACCGCTGAAAAATATTTAGGATTTCTTTAAAATCGAGACATTTCAACTTGACGGATGTTCTGACTACTAGTTTCTTCGTGGCAGCGAAGAGACAACATTCATGGCGCGGCCCATCCATCCATCCAATCTCGAACTTCAAGCCCTATCAGTTTTGTGGCACGAAGGTCCTTCTACGGTAGCCGCCGTACATGAAACCCTGCCGGACCGCAAGGACCGCGCCTACACCACGGTGCTCTCCGTGATGCAGAGTCTCGAGCGCAAGAGTCTCGTCAAACGCGCACTGGTCGGCAGGGCGCATGTTTACGAAGCAGCTTACTCCCAGGAAGTGATCGTGCAGCGCGCGACGCACGACTTCCTAACTAACGCTTTTGGAGGACGTCTCGGTGAGGCGCTCCTCGCCATCCTCTCCGCCGGCACATTAACGCCGGAAGAGAAAACAAACATCGAACGCGAACTCCAACGACACAAAACAATGGCTGCAAAAAAAACAGCGAAGAAAGCAGCGGTCAAGACCGCCAAGAAAGCCGTGAAGAAGGTTGCCAAGAAAGCCCCGGCCAAAAAAGCCCCGGCCAAAAAGGCAGCTAAAAAAGCGGCAACCAAAGCCCCCGCCAAAAAGGCTCCTGCCAAAAAGGTAGCCAAGAAAGCGGCGAAAAAAGTCGCAAAAAGCGCCAAGAAGGTCGCTAAAAAAGCGGCGAAGAAGGTAGTAGCCAAGAAGGCCGCCCCTGCGAAGAAGGCCGCCAAAAAGGCAGCTCCCGCGAAGAAGGCAGCCAAGAAGGCCGCTCCCGCCAAGAAAGCACCCGCCAAAAAGGCACCCGCCAAGAAAGCTGCTAAAAAGGCCGCCAAGAAAGCCGCGAAAAAGTAATTCCGAATCCCGGTGGGAAGACAGGCGGTTCGCTTCCGGGCCAGGCGCCTGTCCACTCCCGAACCAGGGTTTATCAACGGCGGGGGATCCTTGGATCCTCCGCCTCTTTTTTACCCGAAAAAAGGGGTTGCATCCCATGCCGCCACCGTCCTAGCTTCCCCCGCCCTCGACGGGCGTTTCCCATGCGCGGTTAGCTCAGTGGTAGAGCACCTCCCTGACACGGAGGGGGTCACTGGTTCGAACCCAGTATCGCGCACCATTCTTTTCTTCAAGCCTAACGATCCAATTGATCCCTGCGATGAACGCAGTGCCGCCAGCACCTGACGAGCTGAGTGCTCTTCTCCGGTTGCTTGATGACGATACTCCCGCAATCCGCGAGCGCGTGGCCCAGCGGTTCGCCCTTTGCAGTGGAGATCTCAGCGAGTGGCTGGCGACCCAGTCGCGCCCGTTGAGCAGGCAGGAAAAATCCCTGCTATCGGAAATGCTGGCCGCCCCCCGACGCGAGGCCCTCTCGCGGGAATGGATCGCTCCTTCCGGAGGCGCCGCCGCCTTGCAGGAGGACTGGGAATCCTTCGAAGCGCTGCTCCGGATTCTATCAGATTTCATCCACGACGGCATCTCGCTCCGCCAGCCGCTATCCGACGCGCTTGACCTTCTCGCGGAAGAAGCCGCGGACGAGGGGATCACCACCGCCAACGAACTGCGTTCCTTTCTCTTCGACGGCACCCGCCTGACGGGAAACCAGGCCGACTACTACGACCCCCGGAACTCCGACCTCGCCTGGTCCATCGCGGAAGGCCGGTCGAATCCGTTAGGTCTGTGCCTCATCTACATGCTCGTCGGTCGCCGGCTCAACTTCGACATCGAGGGCGTCAACTTCCCCGGCCATTTCATGTGCCGCATTTTCGAGGACGGTTATCCGATTGTCATCGACTGTTTCGACGGAGGCCAGCTGCATCTCCAGTCCACGCTGCTGGAAAGCCCGAACCTGACGCGCCCGCAACGGAATCTCATCCGCGAGTCCGTCGGTCCGGGAAGCATCCTGCTGCGCCTGCTCAACAACCTGCAGGTGGCATTTGAAAAAGCCGGCAGGGACAAGGACGCGCAGCTGGTGAAGGATCTGCTAGGAACACTGGAGTGATTCCCTACCAGACTCCCAGCGCGGTCAGCTGGCGTTCCGCCGCTTCCGCCCAGCCGCGGTTCGCAGCGGGTGATGCGGGTGACGGATGCAGGACCCGCCCGACCATCGCCACGCTTCCTACCGCTTCGGCCGCGCGTCTCAGCCGCTCCTCGGCGAATCCGCCGACTCCGACCAGCCACTCCGGCTTGAGCAGCGCGATGACTTCCTGCAGATGTTTCTGGCACGCCGCCTCCACCGGAGCCATCTCCGCGGCGGAGAGCTTGTCGGGAGTTAGATTCGCACCGGTCGCGCTCATCCAGACGAGCGGACAGAAATTCAGGACGAAGTGATCCTTGAAAAAGTCTCCGGCATTTTCAAAGCGTTCGGAAAAAAGTCCCCACAAGCGCCGGCCGCTGACTTCGGAGCGCGTGCATTGGAATCCATCGATCGGCCGCTTCGGGTGCTCGTCCGCGGGCTTGCCGACCTTGGTCTCGATGCCCATCCAGTCGCGCACGGCGGCCACCTCGCCAAACGGCACGCCGGTCTGCGCCATGCCGAACGGGCCGGGATTCATGCCGAGGAACACGACGCGCTTCGTCCCGCTGCCGTAGCGCTCGAGATACTGCCGGTGCGGCTCCCACGCGTAGTCCAGAGTTCGATAGACCCGATCGACCGGCGGCGAGAATTCAAGATCCCTCAGCGCGGCGGCGAGTCGTTTGGTGGAGGCGGTCAATTTGCTCATGGAATCGATGGCGGTCACCCCCTCCACGCGAAGACGAGCACCAGCAGCGCCACGGGCAGATAGAGAAGGGTGAAGAAAAAAAGACGCCGGGCGGAAGCCCGTTCCCCGTCGTAAGCGAATTTCAGCGAGAGGGCCATCATCACCAGCGCGAGCATGGGGCCGATGACCGTCCACAACAGGTTGGCGAAGCCGAGGAAAGCCGGCATCAGCGAAAGCACTGCAAGAACCAATGAGAAAAACGCAGCCAGCATTCCGCTCTTGTGTCCGGTTAGATCGCCGTTCGACCACATTTTGTAACCCACCGACTCATACTCCTCGTGGTGAAGCCAATTGATCGCGATGAAGTGCGGAAGCTGCCAGAAGAACAGGATTCCAAAGAGAAACGCAGCCTCCCATCCAAGCGCGCCGCCCGCACCCACCCAACCGATGACCGGCGGAATCGCCCCGGGAATCGCGCCGACCAGCGTGTTCACCGAACTCACCCGCTTGAGAGGCGTGTAAACGAAAACATAGATCGCGACGGTCGCCGCAGTCAGATAGGCGGCAAGGTTTCCGACCTGCACAGCAAGGTGAATGATGCCGACGGCTGAGAGGATCCAGCCGATGCCGAACGCCACCAGCGGATCCATCCGCCGCGATGGCAGCGGGCGGTCCGCCGTGCGCTTCATCCGTGCGTCCAGATCGACCTCCATCAGCTGGTTGAAGGCCGCCGAGCCGAACGCCACCGCTGCGGTCCCGAGGATGGTGTGAAGCAGCTTCATCCAGTCCATGTCCATCCGGGAATGGATCAGGAATCCGAAAAACGTCGTGACCAGCACGAAAAAATTCAGCCGCACCTTCATCAGCACCATCAGGTCCTGCCGCAGTCCCGGCGGGGGCTGCGGAATCACCTCGTCCGCGGTGGTTTTTTCAGTGGTTCCGGATTCGTCCATGCGTGCGGCGGAACCATGAACGCGATTCGGACATTTCCAAGCCGCGACTTGTAAACGGACTGCTTTACACGCCCTCCCACTCGGACGACTTGATGGCCGGAGACTGGGGTTTTGCCGGTTTGGAGAAAATTGCATAAACCGCAGGCACTACGAAGAGCGTCAGCAGTCCCGAGAAGATCAACCCGCCAACGACGGCAATTCCAAGCGACTGGCGCGATCCGCCGGAAGCGCCCAAGGACAGCGCGATTGGCAAAATCCCGAAGATGGTCGCGAGGCTTGTCATGAGAATGGGCCGGAAGCGCGAGACGGCCGCTTCAAGCACAGCTTCCCTGTTGGAAAGCCCGGCCTCCTTGCGCTGGTTGGCGAATTCGACGATGAGAATCCCGTTCTTGGTGACGATGCCGATGAGCATGATGATACCGATCTGGCTGAAGACGTTCAGCGTCTGGTCCGTCACCCACAGTGAAAACAGCGCCCCGGCCAGTGAAAGCGGCACCGTCAGGATGATGATGAACGGATCCCGGAAACTCTCGAACTGTGCTGCCAGAACCAGATAGATAATCAGCAGCGCGAGCAGGAAGGCGAACAACAACGACGAGGAACTTTCCGCGAAATCCCGTGACTGTCCTGCCAGAGACGTGCGGAAATTCTCCGGCAGCACCTTTTCCGCGATCCGGTCGAGTTCTTCGATTCCATCACCCAGCGTCTTGCCGGGAGCGGGCGTACCCTGGATCGTCGCCGAGACCGCGCGGTTGAACCGATAGATCGCCGCCGGGCTGGCGGACTCGGTGAAGCTCACCAGGTTGTCGAGAGAGATCATCCCGCCGGATCCGGACCTGACGAAGAGTTTTTTCAAATCGCCGGGATCGTTGCGGTCCTGACGCTGCATCTGGGCGATGACCTGGTATTGTTTTCCATCCTTGAGGAAGTAGCCGAAACGCCTTCCCGAGTAGGCGAAATCCAGCGTGCGGCCGATTTCCTCCACGGAGATCCCGAGCTCCGCGGCCTTCCTGCGATCGATGGAAATGATTCCTTCCGGGCGGTTCACCTTGAGGTCCGCGTCGATCTGTTTGAGCACGGGGCTGCGGCCCGCCTCTGCCAGAAAATCCGGCAGCACCTTGATGAGCGCTTCGAGATTGGGTGCCTGAATCACGAAGGCGAGCGGCTGTCCGCCGCGGCGGTCGCCGATGGTCGGCGGCTGGGTGGTGATGGCTCGGACGCCGGTGAAATCCTGCATTTCCCGGCTGAGCTGGACCGCGATTTCCGACTGCGTGCGGGTGCGCTCGGAAGGAGCTTTCAGATAGATGCTCTGGGTGCCGCTGTTCGCCGCGCTCCGCCCGCCACCACCGCCGATGATGCTGAAGGAGCGGAACACTTCCGGGACGTTTTCATCCACATGGACCGCCACCTTGTCCATCCAGCTCTCGGTGAATTCATAACTCGAACCTTCCGGCGCGGTGACGATGATGCGGATGTTCTCACGGTCCTCCAGCGGTGCCAGTTCCTGCGGGATCCGGTTGAAAAGCCAGGCGATCATGCCCGCGCTGAGAAGCAGGATCGGAATCGCCAGCCACCTGAGCCGCAGAAAGGGCGCGAGGGCGGCGCGGTAGCCGCTGGTGATCATCCTGAAAAACGGCTCGGTCGACCGATAGAAAAGGTTAGGTTGTTCGCCATGGGCCTTCAGGAGGAACCGGCACATCATCGGCGACAGGGTGAGCGCGACGAAGGCGGATATGATGACACAGCCGGCCAGCGTGACGCCGAACTCGCGGAAGAGCCGGCCGGTGAGACCTGACAGGAAAATGAGCGGCAGGAACACGGCGGCCAGTGCGATGGTGGTGGAAATCACGGCGAAGTAGATTTCCCGCGAGCCTTTCAACGCGGCTTCCAGCGGAGTCATGCCTTCCTCGATCTTCGTGTAGATATTCTCCAACACCACGATCGCGTCGTCACAGACCAGACCAATTGACAGCACGATGGCCACCAGCGTGAGTACGTTGATGGAATAGCCGGCCACATACATGATGAAGAATCCGGAGATGATGCTCACCGGGATGGCGATGACCGGGATGATCGTCGAGCGCCAGTCGCGCAGGAACAGGAAGATGATCAGCGCCACCAGGCCGAAGGCGATCACCAGCGTTTCCTGCACTTCGGAGACCGAGCGCCGGACAAAGCGTGTGAAATCGTAACCCACTTCCACCGTCAGATCCGGCGGGACTTCTTTTTTCACCTGTTCGAGTCGCTTGTAGAACTCGTCCGCGATGGCAATGGCGTTGGTGTTAGGCTGGGGGATGATGGCCACGCCGATGCGGTAGAGCAGGTCGCTCTTGGTTCCCGATCTGAGGTTCTCGGGGCCGAGTTCCGCGGTGCCGATGTCACTGAAGAGGATCTGCCGGCCGTTTTCCTGCCTGATGATGAGGTTTTCGAAATCCTCCGCGGTGGTCAACCGGCCGAGCGTGCGGAGGGAGAGTTCGTTAGATGATCCTTCAAGACGTCCGCTGGGCAGATCGACGTTCTGACGATCTAGCGCCTCCTGGACATCGGCGGGAGTCAACGAATGGACGGCCAGCTTCACCGGGTCCATCCACAGCCGCATGGCGTAGCGTTTTTCCCCGAAGATCCGCACCGACGACACGCCGGGAATCGTCTCCATCCGCTCGCGCACGATGCGGTCCGCGATGTCGCTGACCTCCAGGATGCTGCGCTCGTCGCTGATGAGTGATAGAAAAAGAATCGGCGAGGAATCCGCGTCCGCCTTCTCGACGACCGGCGGGTTGGCGTCCACCGGCAGGTCGCGGATGGCGCGGGAGACGCGGTCGCGCACGTCGTTCGCCGCGTCGCTCAGATCCGAGTCGAGCGTGAATTCCACGGTGATGGTGCTGCGCTCGTCACGGGATTCCGAGGTTACGGTGCGGATTCCGGGGATGCCGTTGATCACTTGTTCGAGCGGCTCGGTGATCTGAGAGGCGATCACATCCGGGTTCGCCCCCGGGTAGGTGGTCTGGACCGTGATGATCGGTGGATCGACCGCGGGATACTCGCGCACCCCGAGGAAATGGAATCCGATGAGTCCGAATAGAACGATCACGAGCGACATCACCGTCGCGAGCACCGGGCGGCGGATGCTGGTTTCGGATAGACTCATGGGTTCTTCTCCGCGATGACTTCCAGGCCCGGGCGGATGCGCAGCAGGTTGGTCGTCGCCAACACGTCTCCTTCCTTCACGCCACGGAGGATCTGCACGCGGTCGTCGGTGCGGATGCCGATTTCCACGGGTTGCAGCTTCGCCTTGCCGTTTTCAATCAGATAGACGCCCTGGCCCCGGGCGGAGGGCACGATCGCCTGGCTGGGCACGAGGTAGCCGTTGGCCACGCCGTCGAGTGTCAGTGTGACTTCGGTGAAGCCCCCGGGTTGCAACCCCTTCGGCGCGGAGCAGAGTCCGCGGACCAACAAGCTTCGCGTCGCCTCGTCGATGGCCGGTTCGAGCACGGTCACCACGCCCTCGAACACCTCGCCGTTTCCGGCAACGGTGAAGGTGAATTTCTGCCCGCTGCGCACCTCGCCCGCGTAACGTTCCGGCAGCGGGAAATCCACCTTGATGCGCGAGATGTCCTGGAGCGTGATCAACGGCGTCGCAGGGGTGACGAGCGCGCCTTCGCTCACCTGCCGCACGCCGACCCGACCCGCGAAGGGCGCGCGGATCTCGGTCTTGGAAATCTGCACCGCCTTGGTGTTCCGCTCGGCGTTGAGGATGTCGAAGGCGGCGTTCGAGCTATCAGCCTCCTGCTGGCTGATTGCCTTGCGCGGGAGCAGGTTGGCGACCCGGTCTTTCACCGATTCCGCGAGTTTCATACGGGCGTCGATTTCTCCGAGCTCGGCCACCAGATCGCTGTCATCGAGTTTGAAGAGCAAATCACCGGCGGCGACTTCCGATCCTTCCATGACATGGATTTTCACCAGTCGGCGCGAAATTTCGGGGACCAGAATGACCGCTTCGTTCGCCCTCAACGTGCCGACCGTCGAGATCGTCTGGGAAAACGGAACCTTCTTCGTGACGTAGATCTCCGACTCGAGTGGTGCGGATCTGGGTCCGTTTTGAGCAACTGCACCGGCCGCCATCAAAGGCAGGGCGATCAGCCGGAGGGTGATATGAAGTCGCGGAAAGGTCATGAACACCGGTAGCGGAGATGCGAAATGATGGCCGTGCAAGGAAAAGTCCGGATTCATTCCGCCGCCCCTGCCGGGCTCCGATCCAAGGCCGCTCAAATCCGAGGCATCCCGCCTTGTCCGTGGCACGCCGGGAGGACACATTCCGGAGATGAATCTCTCCCAATATCTCACCATGGACCCTCATCTTTTGTTGGGTCTGCTCAATACGGAACTCAGAAATCATTGTGAATCCCTCGAGGATCTGGTGAAGACCCACGACCTTGAAGAGGAGCGCCTTGTCGAAAAAATGGCTGCTGCAGACTATGTTTATCACCCGGAGTTGAACCAATTTCGCTGAGCGTCGGCAGCTTGGTGACGACGTAAAATTGAACGATCGGCACCCCCGGATGTCTACTTTCGGGAACATCGGCCACGAGCGGGTGATCCAGGGTGAACGGCAACCGACCGGGAGCCCTCTGTAGAAATCAGGAAAACCCTTGAGCGTAAAATGGTTCGTAAATGTTGCCCGACTTGTTGTGGGATAGGTTCTTATTTGGCTCGCGACTGGGTTCGCGACGATTCGGGAGTGTCCATTTACAAAAAAATCTCGGTGCGCAGAACTTGTGAGATTTGCGGGGGATCCGGTCGCATCGGCGCGTCAGAGAAGCTCCATACGCACTACTGCAACACCCAGGCCATCCCCCGGCGGGTCCTTCCCGGAGTCGAAACCCCGCCGAAACCCGTCGAACGTGCCCTTGGGTATCTTCTCTTCATTGCGCTGGTAGGTTATGCGTGGTTCGTCCTGTTCAAAGGGCACGATGGCATCGACGTCTGGCTCAAAATCGCGATCGCCCTCGGGGCCTCGATCACCCTGTTGATGGTTCTTCAGAGATTTTCCGTGACCTCGCGGTCGCTGAGGTGGTGCACGCTGGCGTTTTTCCTGATGATCGTCTGCGGCGGAGTGGCCTTGGAACTCGTCCGGGGCTGATCAAGAAGCGTGGCCTTTTGATTGACCTGAAATTGGGTCAAACCGGCCGGCAAAGGACGAATGGCAGCACGACGAGCGCCTCGAACTCCATCTTGCCATCGTCCCACTGCGCGACGTGGAGTGCTTCGATTTTGACCAGGTCGCCGGTTTTCAGCCAATGTTGGACCCGGTCCGTTTCGTTCATGGAAATCGCGACGCCGACATCTTCCAAGGCCAGCGTGGGATCGACGAAAAACAGGCTGCCGGTGGCGGCGTGGGGTGCGAGGTAGCTCCACGGCACCTGGCCGATGTCACTGGCGAGTTTTCCGCGGATGGCAGCGGGGTCTGGGGCGTTCATGCGTGATGGGATAGCAGAAGGGACCCGCGTCTCCAAGTGGAAGGAGCGACTGATCGAACTGAAGCGCGGGATTCATACCGCCCGGTTGATCACGGCAATTTCGTGCGGAATCAATTCCGCGCTCCAATTGCCGTGGCGGCGATGTGGGCGGTGGTCCAGGCGGCTTGGAAATTGAACCCGCCGGTGATGCCGTCAATATCGATGCACTCGCCGACGAAATAGAGCCCCGGGATGATGCGGCTTTCCATCGTCCGGAAATCAATTGAAAGCCGACCGATGCCGCCGGCCGTGACGAACTCGTCTTTGTTAGTCGTCTTGCCGGTGGCTTCGAAGCGCGCGGACTTGAGGGCGTTTGCCAGATCCGTGGTGGCGGATTTGGAGAGGTGGCTCCAGGTCGTTTCATCGGGGATGCCGGTGCAGGAAACGATGCGTTCCCACAGACGGCGGGGGATGGGGGCGATGGGCGTGTTGCGGATGAGCTTGGCGCTCTGGGTGCGGCGGATTTCGGCGAAACGCTCTTTGAGGGCCGTCATTTCCAGCTCGGGCAACCAATCGATGGTGAAGGGAAACTGGTGGTTGGTCTCGGCAAGAACGCGCGCCTCCCAGGCGGATAGACGCAGGACGGCCGGTCCGCTGAAACCGCGGTGGGTGATCAGAAGCGGTCCTGACTGAGCAGCATTCTGCCCTTCCCGGCGGATGGAGACCTTGGGATGCGCCAGGCCTGCCAGATCCGCGATGCGGGGATCGGCGACGTTGAAGGCGAAGAGCGACGGGACAAGCGGTTCGACGGGTTGCTCGAGTTTTTTCAACTGGGTGAGCAGCGGGCTGGCCTTGAGAGAACCGGTGGCGAAACAAACGGCACGGGCAATGACGGGTGTTGTCTGATTTTCAAACTGTAGGGAAAAGCTGCCGTCATCGAGTTGCCGGATGCCGCTGAGCGATTGGTTTTTCAGCAAGGGGATCTGCAGATCCAGGGCACGGTTTAAAAAGCAGTCGATGATCGTGTCCGAGCGATCGGTGACGGGAAACATGCGCCCGTCCGGCTCGGTTTTGAGAGTGACGCCGAAGCGGGCGAACCAATCGACGGTATCGGACGGCTGCCAGCGGTGGAACGCGGCGAGCAGCTCGCGGGAGCCGCGCGGATAGTTTTTTGCCAGCTCGCGCGGGTCGAAGCAGGCGTGGGTGACATTGCAGCGACCGCCGCCGGAAATTCTAACTTTCTGCAGGAAGTGGGAGCCTTTTTCAAAGATCGCGACGCTGCGGTCGGGCACCAGCTCCGCGTATTGGAGCGCGGTGAAGAACCCGGACGCCCCGCCGCCGATCACGGCGAGGTCGAGAGTGTTAGGTATACGGTTCAGAGCCGGTTGAGCAGGTCGGTTTTCTTGGCGGCGAATTCCTCCGGCGTCAGGATGCCGGCGTCGCGGAGCTGGCCGAGTTTTTCAAGCAGCGCCATGAGATCGCCCGATTGCTGCGGTGGCGGGTTGTTGGAAGGTGCGGGCTGATAGGCCGGAGCGGGCGGTGCGGCGAAATTCGTGGGATTTCCCTGCTGGAGGCCCGGGCCGGAAACCAGCGGCAGGCTGAGTGTGGAAAGCGTGCCATACTGGCTGGTGAAAGTGAGTGAACTTCCCCCGCCTTGCTGCTGGCTGACGCCGCCGATGTTGTGGTCCATGGTGTCGAAGACGGATACCTGGCCGTCACGCTGCACGGCAAGGCGGCGGGCCTGCGGGAAGAACGCGTAGCGGACGTTGTTTTGCGACCCACTGCTGGACGGATGTCCGAGATCGCCGGGCCACCAGTTGTTTCCACCGCCGGTTCCTTGTGGCTGGGGTTGGAAGACCTGGTGGTTTGCGAGCACGTTGGAAAGTTCGGCGCAAAGATTGTTGACGGTGTTTTTCAGCCCGTAGTTGAACATGTCGCCGACCATGGTCATGCCGCCGCGCATCCATTGGCCGCTGCCGAGTTCCGGCACGCTGAACTGCGCCATCGAGCCGCCGCCCTGGTTGACGGAGACCAGCATGCTGACCGCCGAGTCGTAGCTGAGGCCGTAGCGGTGGGCGATGTCGCTGATGAGATTCTGTCCCTGGGGGGTGAGTTGTTGCATGGTCGTGATGAGGTTGGGGCGGGAGGCATGCCACACGGGGAAGGATGAAACAACCCATTTCACGCTGCGATCCCGCCGAATGACCTCGCAATTCGCAAGCCTCCACGAGCTAACCCACTGAGGCTAACGCTGCGGCACTTTCCGGAGTTTGGAAATGTCGTGGCCGGATTTTTCCAAGGTTTTCACCATTTCGGCGTAGCGTGCGGGTGAGATTGTCTTCGTCCGCGCCATGATCCAGACGTATTTCCGGTCCGGCACTCCGATGATGGTGGTGGAGTAGTCCGGCGAAAGATCCGTGATAAGATAGGCCGCCTTGAAGGGCCAGATGAACTGCATGCGCCACTCCGAGTTGGTGTCGGTATTGTGGACAAAGCCACGGGGATTGTAGGTTTTCAGGGGTCCGTCGAAGCCGCCTTTGTTGAAGGTGAAGGTGGTGGCGATGGTGCCGTCCGGATCAAGTTTGTAGCTCTCCACCGCATTGTAGGCTTCCGTTTCGATGAAGGTCGGGATGTGGGCGATGACATACCAGTCGCCCATGAATTTCTGCAAATCGACGCGACGGTTCATCGCGGTTTGGGGCGGAACCTGATTTCGGCAGGCGGCCAATCCGGCGATGATCAAGAGCGGGATTCCGGTGGCGGCGAGGTGACGTGGTTTCAGAGGAAAATGGCGCATGATGACACTGTCGCCGCTGCTGAGGGTAGCACAAGGGGGAGAATCGTGGTGATGGAGTTTGATGCTTTCGCTTTGTTTCAAAGAGAGTTAGGCAGAATGATTGACAACAGAATCACTGGATTCAGACCCAAATTGATTTTGCTGTTCGTGATTCCGCCATCGAGGGCTAACTTGGCCAGCGTTAGCCGTCTCTCTCCTGCTCAAGTCGGGCGACCAGGCGCTGTCGCTTGAACTCATATTCGCGGAGTCCGTTCTGGTAGGCGTTCGCTTTGGAAGTGCCGTTAATCATGCCGAAAACCGCCGCCGCGATGAAAATCAGGCCGAAAAACGGAAAAAACGCCGGGGCATTGAGCGAACTCGTGAAGCCCATCCAGAGAATACCGAACAAAATCGCGATGATCCCTACGATGATGGATCCCACCGAGGAGGGCTCCGAAACGTGGCCGTTCTCGCCTCGGACTAACAACCCTTCACGCTGGTTGTCCCACTCGCGGTCGAGGCGTTCCAGGTCGTTCTGGAGTTCGATGACTTTCAGATTGTCCGCGAGCCGGTCGGTGGTGCGCTCGATCTTGTCGAGCTGCCGGGTGTGGGTGACCGATGGGTCGTGCACGACTTCGAGCCGGGCGTTGCAGGAGTTGCAGGGGACGTAGCGGATGGACTCGTCGATCTGGAGATCGGCCCCGCAGCCTTGGCAGCAGACTTTGGTGACTTTCATTTTCCGCTGCTAGATTTTCTTCGCATAGACCAGCCCGGTGCGGGATGGCGTGTAAATCTGCATCACGCTGTCCGGGGTGACTGGATAGTCGAACGCGTGGTCGACCCTTCCGTGACCGCCGGTGTCGAGCTGGTCGGTGTCGAGGATGAGCTCGCGGGTTTCGAAACCGGGCACGTGGATGGGGTAGCCGAAGACGGAGTTCGCGGTGGAAAAATTGAAGACGAAGATCAGGTTCGCGCGCTCGGCGACGATGATTTTCCGGTCGTGGTCGATGTAGAGGTTCTGCGCCGGCGGGGTGGTGAGCAGGTCGTATTTTTTCGCAAGCTCCATGAGCTGCTTGTCGAACGCGGCTAGCCAGCCGTATTTCAGATCCGGATTGTCCACGAGCGACCATTGGCGGCGGCAGTAGTGATAGGACCAGCCGTTCCCCTCACGCGGGAAATCGAGCCACTCCGGGTGGCCGAACTCGTTGCCCATGAAGGTCAGCCAGCCCTCGCCACCTAACACCAAGGTGACCAAGCGGATGAGCTTGTGCAGGGCGATGCCGCGCTCGATGACCGGGTGCGGGTCGTTTTTCCCCATGTGCCAATACATCTCCTTGTCCATCAGCCAGAAGGCGAGCGTCTTGTCGCCGACGAGCGCCTGGTCGTGGCTCTCCGCATAGGCGATGGTGGCCTCGCCGTGGCGCCTGTTAGCGAGGATGCCCCACAGCTCGCCCATGTCCCAGTCCTCGTCGCGGCTGTGCTTGAGCAGCTTGATCCAGTAGTCCGGGATGCCCATGGCGAGGCGATAGGAGAACCCGATA
>JBGSTM010000137.1:0-8049 GCA_041736495.1 Akkermansiaceae bacterium | reverse complement strand
TCCGCTTTGAAAACCTCATCGGCACCGCCGTCACCCAGATCCCGGCGGGCAGCACCATCAACAGCGCCACGCTCCGCCTCACCGTCTTCGACCCCGGCTCCGGTCTGAATGTCCACCGCATGCTCACGACCTGGGACGAGTTCGCCACCTGGACCTCGCTGGCAGGCGGCGTCCAGACCGACGGCTCCGATGCAGAAAGCACGGTGATCGCCACCATTGGCGCGAACGACGCCAACGGAAACGTCCCCAACGGCACGCTCGACCTCAACATCACTGCCGCCGTGCAGGCTTGGTCAAACGGCTCCACCAACCACGGCCTCGCGCTCATCCCGTTTCTCGCCGGGACTAACGGCATCGATATTCGCAGCAGTGAATACTCCGTTTCCGCCGAGCGTCCCGCACTGATCGTGAATTTCACCGCCCCGCAACTTCCCGAGGTCAGCCTCGCCGCTACCGACGCGAGCGCCGGAGAAGCCGGAGCCGATCAGGCGCTCGCCTTCACCGTCACCCGCACCGGTTCCACCACGGCCTGGCTGAACGTTCCACTCACCGCCTCCGGGTCCGCCACGGAAGGCGGCGACTACACCGGCTTCCTGACCTCGATCACTATCCCGGTCGGGCAAGCCAGTGCCACGCTCCCGCTCACCGTCCAGCCGGACGCACTTGCCGAGGGCGCGGAAACGGTCACCCTGTCCCTCGGTGCCAGCGCCGCATTCACCGTCGGCAGCCCGGCAACAGCGGACGCCACCATCGCCGACAAACCCGAGCAGGGATTCTACTTCGCGAACGTCACCGATCCCGCCAAACGCGCCCCGGGAGACGACGCCGACGGCGACAGCAACGCCAACGTCATCGAGTATTTCATGGGAACCCTGCCCGGCGATCCCGGCAGCCGCAGTGTGCTCGAAATCCCGTCCTCTGGCACCAACACCTTCAAAGTCCGCTACCCGCGGGCCAAGAACCGGGCTGACGTGAGCGGCAGCCTGAGGTGGTCGAGCAATCTCGACGCCTGGTTCGCCAGCGGTCAGGACAACGGCAGCCACACCGTGACCTTCGCGGAGACCGTCGTTTCTCCATCGGAAGCCGATCCCGAAATCATCGAGGCCACCGCCACCATCACCGGCCCGGGCGAGGCTCCCGCCATCTTTGTCCGCCTCGGCGTGCAGTAACTCGTTCTGATGTCAAAAGGGGGTGCCGGTCTCGTCCGGCATCCCCTTTTTTCGTCCCTGCCTTGGGGTTTTCACCGCCCGAAATGAAGCGGTTTGGGAAATCAACGCCGCCCTTGCACACGCTCCGGCGACCGTTTAGGAACTCCGAAACAATTTTCCCCATGGCAGCCGACTACACCGAAGACGACATCAAATCACTCGACTGGCGCGAACACATCCGCATGCGCCCCGGCATGTATATCGGCAAGCTCGGCGACGGCTCCTCGCCCGACGACGGCCTCTACATCCTGCTCAAGGAAGCCGTGGACAACTCCATCGACGAGCACATCATGGGCTACGGCAAGGAAGTGAAAGTCGAGATCGACGAGGAAGGCCGCGTGGAAGTGCGCGACTTCGGCCGGGGGATCCCGCTCGGGAAACTGTTCGACTGCGCCGCCCAGATCAACACCGGCGCGAAGTACGACAGCGAGGCGTTCAAAAAATCCGTGGGTCTGAACGGCGTCGGCATCAAGGCGGTGAACGCACTTTCCAATTTCTTTGAAATCCAGGCGTGGCGCGACGGCGAGACCAAGGCGCTCGAATTCTCGAAAGGCCAGCTCACCCTGGACATGAAGAACCCGAAGCGCGACGACGGTCCTAACGGCACTCGCCTCGCCTTCGAACTCGACCGCACGATTTTCCCCGCCAAGGCGAAATTCAAGGAAGCGTTCGTCGAGAAGATGTGCCGCTACTATTCCTATCTGAATCCGGCGCTCACCATCAACTTCAATGGCAAGAAGTTCCGCTCGAAGGACGGCCTGCTCGACCTGCTGCGCGAGGAAATGGAAAACGAGGCGCTCTATCCGCCGATCCATCTCGTCGGTAAGGACATCGAAATCGCCTTCACCCACACGCCTGAGAGCGGCGAGGAATACTACACTTTCGTCAACGGCCAGAACACGTCGCAGGGCGGCACCCACCTCGCCGCATTCCGTGAGGCGTTGGTCACGGTCATCCGCGGTTTCTACAAGAAACAATACGAGCCCTCCGACATCCGCGCCGGCATCGAGGCCGCAGTCTGTGTGCGGATCATGGAGCCGGTTTTCGAATCACAGACAAAGACCAAACTCGGTTCCGCCGGCATCGCACCTGATGGAGAATCGCTGCGCACGTTCATCGGGAATTTCCTCAAGACCAATCTCGACAACTACCTGCACAAACACCCGCAGGTCGCCGAGGCGATCCAGAAACGCATCCTCTCCGCCGAGCGCGAGCGCAAGGACCTGAAAGGCATTCAGAAACTCGCCCGCGAACGTTCCAAGCAAGCGAAAGTTCATAACAAAAAACTCCGCGACTGCCGCGTCCGCTACGACAGCAAGCACAAGCGTCGCGAGGAATCCACGCTCTTCATCACCGAGGGTGACTCCGCCTCCGGTTCCATCACCAAAAGCCGCGACGTCGAAACGCAGGCCGTTTTTTCTCTCCGCGGCAAGCCACTCAACACCTACAGTCTGCCCCGCAAGATCGTTTACGAAAACGAGGAGTTCGCCCTGCTCCAGGCCGCACTCAACATCGAGGACGGCATCGAATATTTGAGATACAACAAAGTCGTCATCGCCACCGATGCCGACGTCGACGGCATGCACAGTCGTCTGTTACTACTCACCTTCTTCCTCCAGTTCTTCCCGGAAATGATCCGCGACGGACACTTGTGGATCCTGCAAACCCCGCTGTTCCGCGTCCGCAACAAGAAGGAAACGATTTACTGCTACGACGACGACGAGCGCAAGAAAGCCCAGGCGAAACTCGGCAAAGCCGCTGAGATCACCCGCTTCAAGGGCCTTGGTGAAATCTCGCCGGACGAGTTCAGCTTCATGATCGGCCCCGACATGCGCCTCGACCATGTGGAATACGAGGAAGGCAAGGGAGTGAAGGAATTGTTGGCCTTCTACATGGGCAAGAACACCCCGGACCGCCAGGACTACATCATCGAGAACCTCCGCGACGACGTGGACAAGCAGATCGAAGTAGCGGTGGCGTAGGGAGGCACCACACTCCTGTGGTGCTGGCGAATGGGTGGTCTTTAAAATGCGAAGCTCTCCCAAAGACATTTCATTCGCATCCACGACAAGAATGTCATGGCTCCTTATTTTTCAGCTCTTCAGCCGCAGCCGGATCGCCCCTTTGGCCGTGGAAGGATCCACCACCCGGCCGCCCTGCACGATTTCCAGCTTCCCTGCGCGACGACGTGGACAAACAGATCGAAGTCGCGGTGGCGTAAGGAGGCACCACACTCCTGTGGTGCTGGCGAATGCCTGGTCTTTGAAAAGCGCGAAGCTCTCCCAAAGGCATTTCATTCGCATCCACGACAAGAGTGTCATGGCTCCTTATTTGTCAGCCGCAGCCGGATCGCCCCCTTGGCCGTGGACGGATCCACCACCCGTCCGCCCTGCACGATCTCGAGTTTCCCCGCGTCAACGAGCCGCCGGGCCGCGCGGCGGGTGTCATCCATGCGCTCGCGCCAGTCATCGGGAAACTGCTGCCGAGCGGCTTCGCTCGGACAGATCGTTGCATCAGACGCGCGTTGGGCGAGCAGGGAGAGGATGGTTTCTTCAAGTGCCCGGTCGATTGAAGTTGGCTTTCGTTCTCGGCAGGCATCGGAGCAGTATTTCACCTCGTCCCAACAACGCTCCCATTTTTTCCGCCACTCGATGCGGCGGCCGCAGGTGGCGCAGTTTTTTTCTTCGGGCATGCCGACAGACTTTCGCCGTGGGGATCGAACGCGCAAGCAGGCAAAACATTCAGCCGAGCATCCGCAGGCGATTCAGAAGATACTCCCTCATCGCCGGATCCGAGCAGAGGCCGATTGACCTTCGGAACGCTGCGGAAGCCTCTTCGGCGCGGTTCGCCTCCGCAAGCAGATGGGCGCGCGCCGCCCAGTAAGGAAGATGACTGGTCAAAGAGGCAGCCGGGAGTTCATCGAGGAGTTTCAAGCCGTAATCAGGTCCGGAGATCCGGGCGTGGGCGACGGATCTTCCGATCGCGGCACCCAGCGCGAAAGTGTGTTCTATCAGCAAATCATAAAAAGCGGCGATGGCGGGCCAGTGGGTGGCACCGTGAATGACCCGCGAGGCGTGGACGGATTGGATCGCAGCTTCTATCTGATATCTGCCCGGTCTCTTCCATCCGGAGGCCCGGAGCAGCATGGCTTCCGCCTCCTGTTGCATCGCCCTGTCCCATCGCTGCGGGTCCTGATCGGGAAGGGGAACGTAGACCCCGTCCACCGTTCCCGCTTCGCGGCGGGCGTGGTTGTGAAGGATCAGGGAAAGCAACCCGAGGGCTTCCGGTTCGTCCGGGATGAGATGGGCCACGGCGCGGGCAAGCCACAGCGCTTCGCTGGGAAGCGAGTCACCGGATTCCTCGCCGTTGTTCCGCCCCGCAGTGTAGGCTGCGTAAATTGCATCGAGCACGAATTGCAGGCGCTCGCTCCATTCCGGACGCTCGGGGATTCGAAACGGAACGCGCGCGTCGCGGATCTTGGTTTTCGCCCGCACCAGCCGCTGGCCCATGGTGGCAGGGGACGTTAGAAATACTCCGGCGATCCTTTCCGCATCCAATCCGAGCACGGTTTGAAGCATCAGGGGAGCGCGCGCCGCAGCATCGATCGCCGGATGAGCGCAGACAAACAGCAGCTTGAGCCGTTCGTCGGGAAAATCGTTTCCATCTTCTGCCTCGCGAACCGCGGTCTCGATGGCATGGGATATCGCGTCCTCCATTTTCCGTCGGGTTTGGGAACGGCGCTGCCCGTCGATGAGTCTCCGGCGCGCTGTCTGAAGCAGCCAGGCGTTCGGATTTCCGGGAATTCCCTCCAGTGGCCATTGTTTCAACGCAGCTAGAAATGCCTCGGACAAGGCGTCCTCCGCCCCCGCGAGATCACCATCGGCGCGGACCGCCAACCAGGAGATCAACTGCGAATAGGATTCCCGTGCGGCGGATTCCACCGCGATGGCTGCGGGAGGGAGGCTCATCGATTCGATCAGCTGGCGGGTGGCGGCGGAAGCGTCGGCCGGACTTCGACCGAACCGCAGGTGGCCGACGGGCTGCGGGCCGCCCATTCCAGCGCGGTGTCCAGATCCGGAACATCGATGACGAAGAATCCGCCTAACATTTCCTTGTTTTCCGCGTAGGGGCCATCCTGGATGTGGTGTTTTCCCTCGCGAATCCGCAGGGTCGTCGCGGTTGAAGGCGGTTGCAGGCCCGCGCCGCTGACCATGATGCCGGAGCTCGCAACTGCCCCTGCATAGGCGCTCCAGGCTCCCCAGTAGGCCGGAGCCTGTTCAGGATCTTCGCGCTTGGCGATGTCGGCGGACGTTTCGTTGAATAGGAGCATGTATTGCATGTGGGTAGGTGGTATTTGTTTCGTTGGGTGGAGGAAATCGTTCCCCCTTCATGATTCATGTCGTTTCAGGTTGCGGGATTTCGACATCCGGCCGAATTTTTTTCAAAACCATTCCGCGGCAGACCTTCCATCCCCACCAGAGCGTGAAGATTCCCGCGCTCCAGGTGACGATGGCCATGCCCCACCAGATGCCGGAAAGTCCCCAGCCAAGGGTGAAGGCGAGTGTCTGATAGATCAGGATCGGCCCCACGATCTGGCGGTAGATTCCGATCCATAGTCCAAAGCCGGGACGTTTCAGGCCCTGCATCATGAACACCGTGACGAAAAGAATCGGATAGGCCGCAAGAGTCACCGCCGCGGCACCGAGATAGCGGCTGCCATTGCGGATAACATCGGGATCGTCAGTGAACACCCGCATCATGGACCCGCCGAAAATCCACACCAACAAGCCTCCGGCGACCATCATGCCGGATCCGTGGCGGAGGTTGGTGATCCACGCCTCCCGCACCCGGTGTGGCAGCCCGGCTCCGTGGTTCTGACCGACGATACTCAACATCGCCGTCCCCAGCCCGATGGCGGGCATGAGCACAATCTGCTCGATCCGTGTCGCAATCCCGATCGCGGCGACCGCCGCCTCGCCGAAGTGTTTCACATACCAGACCATCACTAGGATCCCGATAGCGATGGTCATCATGTTGAGCGCCGCAGGGACGGACTGGGCCGCGATTTCCCGCAGGGACGATGGGTCCGGGCGGAAATCCGAAACCCGCAGTGCGCTTGCGACCTCGGTATTTTTCACCTTCGACCACAGCAGGGCGCATCCACCGATCTGGATGATCACGGTTGAAAGCGCGAGGCCCGCCACTCCCATGGCCGGGATGAAGGCGAATCCCCACATGAAGAGCGGGTTGAGCACGCAGTTGACGAGGAACCCGGCGATGAGGAAATTCCGATAGACCCGGGTCTCGCCCTGCGCTGTTAGCTCGGCGTTGAGCGCCATGCTCAGAACGAAGAACACCGCGCCGGAGAAGATCACATTCACGTACGACAGCGTCTTGGCGAGCCAGCTTCCTTCAGCTCCTAACAATCGAAACAATTGGGGAGCGGCCAGCAGGCCCAATACGCTCAACAAGACACCCGCAGTCATTGCGAAAACCAGAGACTGGGCGAACAATCGCCTGGCAGCGGCAGGATCACCGGCACCCAGCGCATGGGAAATCATCGCTGTGGCTCCCTGGCTCAAGCCACTGCCGATGGCGATCATCAGGAAAAACAACGGGAACGATACCGACAGGGCCGCCAGCGCGTCGGTTCCCAGAAGCCCGGCGCAGTAGGTGTCCACGAAGTTGAAAAGCGTGTTGAAGAACATGCCGACACTCGCCGGCAGCGCGATCCGCCACGTCAGTTGCGGAATGGGGTCGGTGGTGATGGAGAGCGGAAGCTTCATCGGCCGGTTCCTGCTAGAATCCGCTCGATCTGCACGCGGTGGATGCCCATGTGGGTGCCGGCGAGGGCATGCCAGCCGTGCGCGTCCATCGGGCCGAACCAGGGGTGGGCATAGCGGGCCCGCGTCTTGAAATTCTTCACGGCCGAGATGGTGGCGAGCAGGGCGTCGCAGGTCGCTTCATATTGACCGATGACTTCCATGTTCACCGCAGGATCCGGTTTCACCGCGGCGGTGCTCGCTTCGCCTTCGGGCGCCCTTTCCATTGCCAGGGTTCCGATCACCCCGATGAAAGCGTGATGCACGATGCGGAGATGGTCGAGCGTCATCAGCACGGACCAATACCGGCTGCTGTCCTCCAGGCCTCGCGGCCGCGCAATCAGAACCCGGCGGGAAAGTGTGATTTCATCAAGGTTGTCGATCAACCCGCGGATCGCCTCGCGTTCCCGGATGAAGCGGGCGGTGAAAGCGCCGCTGTTTCCGGTGAGGGCCATGATCCCAAACATCGAGCGGGCGATGAGATTCTCGGGGAAGGGGAGTCCAGCTCCGGGAGGCGCGAGTTGCGGTTCAGTCATGATGTCGGCAATTTGGTCGAATGCTTGTGAAATGCAAGTAAAAAGACTTGTGGATTGCAAGTAAGCTTCCTGCTATCGTTTTTTTCATGAGCAAGAACCCATCAGGAAAACTGAAGAGCAAGGCGGGCGATCCCTTGCGTTCGCCCTGCCCCGTGGCCTGCGTGTTGGACATCTGCGGCGACCGCTGGACGCTACTGGTGATCCGCGACCTGATGTTCGGCCGTTCGCGTTTCAAGGACTTCAGCGCGTCGCCCGAGGGCATTCCGACGAACATTCTAGCAGAAAGGCTTCAGCGCCTGCTGCGTCAGGGGCTCGCCGAACAGGTGCCTGCGGAGGATGGTTCCATGCGCCTCGGCTACCGCCTAACGGAGAAAGGCCGCTCGCTGGGTCCGATACTTGAAGCGATGCGGGATTGGGGGCTGAAATGGGAGCCCGCCACGAAGGCGATGATGCGCTGAGGACGAGAACCACTGATGATGGAAA
>JBGSTM010000127.1:0-3816 GCA_041736495.1 Akkermansiaceae bacterium | reverse complement strand
GTCGCGGCGGGCGAATACCGTAGTTCTGACAGCTTACAGATTCTCGGATTCCGGGTGATGCTCATCGCACATCAACCCCAAACTACCATGTGCATCGCTTGTGATATCCAACAACCCAGCGCCGAAGCCACCACCGCTTTTGGCGATCGTTTCCTCGAAATCCTCAACCACGGCGCGCTCGCGTCGATGGTCTCCATCGGCCACCGGACCGGGCTTTTCGAAGCCCTGCGCGCCGTCGGTCCCGCCACCAGCGTGCAGCTCGCGGATGCCGCCGAACTCAATGAACGCTACGTCCGCGAGTGGCTCGGCGTCATGACCTGCGGCGGTCTGGTCGAATGCGACGAGGCCGGGCGGATCTATCACCTGCCGCCCGCCCATGCCGCCATGCTGACATCCGCCGGAGAAAACATCGCGCACCTGTCAGGATACATCACCATGATCGGAACCGTCGAGGACCAGCTCGTCGACTGCTTCCGCCACGGCGGCGGCGTTCCCTACTCGGCCTATCCGCGGTTCCACGAACTGATGGTCATGGACAGCAAGCAGTCGGTCGTCGATCCGCTGTTCGAGCACGTGCTGCCGCTGGTCCCCGGCATCATGCTCGCCCTGCACAACGGCATCGACGTGCTCGACGTCGGCTGCGGGCGGGGCAAGGCGCTGCTGAAAATGGCGGAGCGTTTTCCCAACAGCCATTTCACCGGCTGGGATCTCGGGGAAAGACCGATCCGCGAGGCGAACGCGGAGGCGGCCTCCCTCGGGCTGACCAACATCGTCTTCGCCCGTCGCGATCTATCGGACTTCCATCAGACCGCGCCGCTGGAAGCCTACGACTTCATCACCGCGTTTGACGCCATCCACGACCAGGCCCGGCCGGACCACGTGCTGGCCGGCATCCGCCGCGCCCTGAAGCCGGACGGCATCTTCCTGATGCAGGACATCGGCGGCTCCAGCAACGTCGCGAACAACAGGGACCACCCGATCGGCACGCTGCTCTACGCGATTTCCTGCTCCCACTGCATGACCGTCTCGCTCGCCCAGGGCGGCCTCGGTGTCGGCGCGATGTGGGGCGAGGAAATGACCCGTCAGTTCATCCAGAGCGCCGGGTTTCAGGAAATCGATCGCCGGACGCTCGATCACGACCTGCAGAACTACTACTACATCATCCGCCGCTAACAAAAAAGCCTCCCGGCGAGACCGCCGGGAGGCCTTGATGATTTGGAAACCGTTTACATCAACTGCGCGCCGGCTTCCGCCAGCTCCGAGCGCTCGCCGCGGTTGAGGGCGACGTGGGCGACAAAAGGCTGCCCTTTGAGGCGGTTGCGGGTGTAAACGAGGCCGTTGCTGCGGCTGTCCACGTAGGGATTGTCGATCTGCGCGGGATCACCGACGAGCACCAGTTTGGAGTCGCGGGACATCCGGGTGACGATGGTCTTCGCTTCCTGCGGCGTGAGCTGTTGGGCCTCGTCGAGGATGAAGAAACGGTTCGGAATCGAGCGGCCGCGGATATAACAGAGCGCTTCGATTTCGAGGATGCCCTGCTCCATCAGAATCTCGTAAGGTTTCTTTACGGTGGGCGGCACGCCGGCGGCACCACTCGGTTTCTGCTGCTTGCGGCGCGGACCTAACGGAGTGGTGGGGCGCATCAGGAGATCGAGCGCGTCGTGGATCGGCTGGAGCCACGGGCGCATCTTCTCGTCGAGCGAGCCGGGCAGGAATCCGAGCTGGTCCCCCATGGCAACAACCGGGCGGCTAACAGTGATGCCGTTGTATTTCCGGTTGAACATCTCGTGCAGTCCGGCGGCGACGGCAACCAGCGTTTTTCCGGTGCCGGCGTGGCCATAACAGGTGACCAGCGAGATTTCCGGATTGAGCAGCGCGTCGATGAGGCAGCGCTGGCCGAGATTGAGCGGCTTGAGCGACTGGCCGTCGGGAATTTTCAGGACCTCCGGCAGATTGAGGCGGACGAAGCGCCCGTCATGCGCCAGCCGCGCGGGGATGGTTTGTTTCTCGCCGGCTCCTAGCAGGACATACTCGTTGATGGCCACACCCACGAAGCGATCCTCGGAAACCGGGAGTTCGCCGGTGCTGGCGAAGCGGTGGAGTTCGCTCGGGTCCACCTCGATCCGGCGGACCTCGTAGTTGGAAACCTCGCGGGCGTCCACCTTGTCGTTGAGGTAGTCCTGGCAGTCGATCCCGACGGCGCGGGCCTTGAGCTGCATGTTGATGTCCTTGGTGACGAGCACGACGGGAGCCCGGTTGTGCTGCATCAGCAACAAACAGGCAGCGAGGATCCGGTGGTCCACCCGCTCGCGGTCCGGGAAGATGCGGTGGAAACGGTCGAGGATATCCGAATTCTTCGGACAGCTGCTCGGATCGTAAATCACCAGGCGAACGGTGCCGCCGCCTTCGGTGGCGACGCCGTGAGTGACTTTTTCCGAGTTGGTGAACATCTCGGTGAGCCGGCGGTGGACGCGGCGGGCGTTGGCTCCGCGCTCGGTTTGCTCCGACTTGAAGCGGTCCAGTTCGGAAAGCACATCCACCAGGATGCAGAGGTGGTTTTCCTTGAAGCGCTCAAGGGCTGCCGGGTCGTGGAGGAGCACGTTGGTGTCCAGCACGTAGTTTTTAGCGAGTTGGGAGGGAGCCGTAAGTCCCAGGTCCGTGGGTCTCGGGGAATCACCTCCCGAGCGCTTTTTCCGGGGGGTACCTTCCATTTCAGGGGGTTCTTCGAACAATGCTGACTGACCTTCCTCGGTGCGATGAATCATCGTTATGGTTGGGTGTACTGGGTATTTTGACGGGTGACAGGGTGCGTGACACCAGCCCGTCGCCAGCATGCGCAATGCCAAATCGTGGCTTCGAATCTTCAATCGTTTTATTCAAGATACGCTTACTATCTTCGGGGCGGACTGAATGACAATCCCGAAATTCAGGTTTTGCGAGGAGGACGAAACGGCATTTCAGGCATTCCTTGCAGCTGCCGTTTGTCAAATGACCGTGTGATGCCATGGTGGCGATGCTTTCCTTGCGACACTATTGCCCATGAATCCCGAATCCCGTTCTCTCCCGAGCAGCCTGCCATCCGCTCTCTTCCATCCGTGGACGTGGCGGATGGCCTGGCGCGACAGCCGCACGCAGCGCCTGCGGCTGGTGATATTCTCGCTGGCCATTGTCTCCGGCATCGCCGCGCTGGTGGCGATCCATTCGCTCAAGGCGAGCGTGCAGAAGGGCATCGAATCGCAGGCGAAATCGCTGTTAGGCTCGGATCTCCAGATCTCCTCCCGCCAACCCGTCAACGACGCGGACTTCGCCAAGCTCACCGCGATGGCGCGGAACATCAGCCGCGAGACGGCGTTTCCGACCATGCTGAGGTTCCCTAACGGCGGGGCGCGCCTCGTGCAGATCCGCGGCATCGAGGGCGGCTATCCATTCTACGGGAAGGTGGAAACCTCGCCGGCCGATGCCTGGGGCAAGCGCTCCGAGGAAGCGGGCATACTGTTGGAACCGGCGTTGCTGGATCAGTTCCAGGCGAAAGTCGGCGATGAGGTGGAGTTCGGGCAATTGAAGCTGATAATCCTCGGCGTCGTGGAGACTCCCGCGCCGCGGGCGAGCCGCTTCAGTGGCTTCGCGCCGGAGGCCTATGTGCGCCTTGCGGATGCCTCCCGCAGCGGGCTGCTAGGAAACAACAGCATGAGTTCCCACCAGGTGCATCTGGAACTCGCGAATCCGCCGGTTTCCAAGGTCCTCAAGGATAAGATCCGCGCGGATTTCCCGGACACGCCGTGGCGATTGGAAACCCCCGAAGACCGCCGCGAAAAC
>JBGSTM010000110.1:0-66484 GCA_041736495.1 Akkermansiaceae bacterium | reverse complement strand
AAGTCGAAACGCCGCATCGCCCCACCGAAATCCTCGTCCGTCCGGGCGAGAGCGGCAACGTGGGTGTTAGCTGCTTCCACGGCATAGGCGCGGTCGGCACGCCGGGCTCGGGCCAGAATCCAATCGACCGCACCGGCATAGGTGGTCGCCGCGACGGGCAGGCCGATGATGGGGATGGATTTCAAATTTCCCGAAATTACTCCTTGGAAACCGACACGTGGTGGCCGTGGGACTTGAGCAACGAGTGGCGGCGGGCGACGTCGAGATCGTGGGCGACCATTTCGGCACACATTTCCTCGACGGTGATTTCCGGGACCCAGCCGAGTTTTTCCTTCGCCTTGGTCGGGTCGCCGAGAAGGGTTTCCACTTCCGCAGGGCGGAAATAGCGGGGATCCACCTTCACGATCACGTCGCCCACGGAAACGGCGGGCGCTTTGGATGGATCGGAAACCTTGGTGACGGTGGCGATTTCCTCTTCGCCCTCTCCGGAGAAGGCCAGCTCGATGCCGGCTTCAAGTGCGGAGATCCTGACGAACTCGCGGACGGAAATCTGTTTGCCGGTGGCGATGACGAAGTCCTCGGCGGATTCCTGCTGGAGCATCATCCACTGCATGCGGACGTAGTCCTTGGCGTGGCCCCAGTCGCGGAGGGAGTCCATGTTGCCAAGGAACAGGCAGGATTCGAGACCCTGCGCGATGTTCGCGATGGCGCGGGTGATCTTGCGGGTGACGAAGGTCTCACCGCGGCGCGGCGACTCGTGGTTGAAGAGGATTCCGTTACAGGCATACATGCCGTAGGCCTCGCGGTAGTTCACCGTGATCCAGTAGGCATACATCTTGGCGACGGCATACGGCGAGCGCGGGTGGAAAGGAGTGGTTTCCTTCTGCGGGATCTCCTGAACGAGGCCGTAGAGTTCGGAGGTTGATGCCTGATAGAAGCGGCAGGTTTTCTCCATTCCGAGGAATCGGATGGCTTCCAGCAGACGCAAGGTGCCGATGGCATCGACGTCGGCCGTGTATTCGGGAGCTTCGAAGGAAACGGCGACGTGGGATTGGGCGCCGAGGTTGTAAACCTCGTCCGGTTTCACCTCGCTGAGGATGCGGGTGAGGTTGGAGGAATCCGTGAGATCGCCGTAATGAAGGCGGAATCGCGAGTTTTCCACGTGCGGATCTTCGTAGATGTGGTCGACACGCTGGGTGTTGAAGAGTGAGGCGCGGCGTTTGATGCCGTGAACTTCATAGCCTTTTTCGAGCAGGAACTCGGCAAGGTAGGATCCGTCTTGTCCGGTGATGCCGGTGATGAGGGCGCGTTTCATGGTGAGTAGAGGTGAGGTTTTATAAACGGGCGGCACCCGTTGCAAGCGTCGAGAGGAAATCCTGGTAGGCGGTCGCAAGACCTGTTTCGAAAGGCATCTCAGGTGACCAGCCGGTGGCTTTGATTCGCGAGATGTCCATCAGCTTTCGCGGCGTGCCGTCCGGCTTGGTGGGGTCTGTCAGAATGTCACCGGTGAAACCGACGGTCCTGGCCACAAGCGTGGCGAGTTCGAAAATCGTCACGTCGTCACCGACTCCAACATTCACCCAGTCGGGCGGGGAATCCAGCGAGAGCAGGTGGAAGCAGGCGGTAGCCAGATCGTGGACGTGGAGAAACTCCCGGCGCGGAGTGCCAGTCCCCCAGATGGTGACGGACGAGTCGCCGCGCTCCCTGGCCTCATGGAAGCGGCGGATCAGGGCCGGGATGACGTGGGAGTTCTCCGGGTGATAGTTGTCGCCCGGTCCGTAGAGGTTGGTGGGCATCGCACTGTGATACATCAGTCCGTGTTGGGCGCGGTAGTGCTGGCAGAGTTTGAGGCCGGCGATCTTCGCGATGGCGTAGGCCTCGTTGGTGCATTCCAGCGGAGACGTGAGCAGGCAGTCCTCGGTCATCGGCTGCGGAGCCATCTTCGGATAGATACAGGAGGATCCGAGGAACAGCACGCGCGGAACTCCGGCCAGGCGGCCGCCCTCCACCAGGTTTGCGGCGATCATCAGGTTCTCGTAGATGAAATCCGCCGGATAGGTCGAGTTCGCGTGGATGCCACCTACCTTGGCGGCTGCGATGATGACGATGTCGGGTTTTTCATCTGCGAGAAAATCAAAGACGGCGGTCTGGTCGAGCAGGTCGAGTTGGTCCCGGGTGGTGGTGATGACTTGATAGCCGCCGAGTTTTTCCGCTTCGCGCACCAAGGCGCTGCCGACCATGCCGCGGTGACCGGCGATGTAGAGTTTCTTCATGATAGGGATTCAGATCTGGAAATGAGTGGATGGAATTCCGACATCCGACCGAGAGCGTCATGACGCTGCCGCCCTTGGTCGATCGATCCAGGACGGAGCGAAACCACGGTTGAGGGATTCGGGGGGAGGGGAGTGGACATCGGTCAGGCGGTAGAACCGCTGTGCCGGGCGCGGCGAGTATTTATCAGATAGCCAAACAATAAGAGTAACGTAATCGCGTAAGGGATCACCGGTTTCAAGGAGTTGGCCGTCTTGGCAGGAGGATGGAAAACAGGTCCATATCGACCGCCTGGGGGTTGCCGAGGAACTCGATGAGAATTTTCACCCGCTCGGATGCGCTGGGAATGGCGATCACGGTGCCCTGCATGCCCTGGAACGGCCCATGGGCGACTTCCACCTCATCGCCGACCTCGATGATCGGAGTGAGGGTGACCAGTTCCTCCGCCTCGGCTCCCTTGCGGTTGAGGATTTCCCGCTTCATCGCCTCGACGAACGACTCGGGGACCGCCGGAATTTCCGAGCCGAAACGCACCAAGCCGCGGACGCCCTGGCAGAAGGTGACGGCGCGCTCCATTTCGGAAATGCTGAATTTTGCGAGCACGTAGCCCGGGAACATTGGCTCCACCCACCAGATCTTGCCTCGGCGAGTGGCTTTGCGGTAGCGGAGGCGGGGACAGAAGACCTCGATACCTTCGAGTTCGCGCAGGTGTCCGGCGGCGATGTGTTCGCGTTTCGTCTGGCAACGAACGCAAAACCATTCGGGGATATTGATGGGATTGGATGTCATTGACCAAGAAGTTTTTGCAAAACCGGCAGAACCCTGCCTCCGCTCCGCATCCAGGTTTCCAGCCGTTCGACGCGCTCGCTGAGAAATCTTCTGCGGTCGGGATCCTCGATGTCCCTGGCTTTTTCCGCCAGGTGGCCAATCTTGGTTTTTCCGCTCTCCAAATGTGGGCGGACCTGTTCGCGGATGAATCCACCTGCCAGCCGTTTGAGCTCGATGGCCGGTTCGTAGTAGGTGCGGCGCTCGGCACCGCCGTTCGTCTCCTTCACGGCACCCAAACTTTTGAGCATCCGCAATCCCTGACTCGCGGAGCCCTTGCTGATGTGGAGCCGCTGCACGAAGTCGTCCAGGGACAGCCCGCTCTCCGAGATGAAAAGCAGTCCGTAAATTTCACCGATCGAGCGGGGCAGACCGAGAACGCGCACGCCATCGACGAACATGTCCACCACTTGCCGCTCCAAGGGGTCCAGTTCGTGTTGATCGCCGTTCAGCAGATCGTTCATGGGGCGGAGACTAAATACCGTTTCAGGTTTGTTCAATCTAAATTGAACGGTCGTTAGCCTGAGAGGCCTTGCGGCGTGGATCGATCCTCCTGATTGGGCGGATGTTCCCGATCATTCTTGATCGGGGATGGAGATTCTGATTGTTCTTCGCCGCATGCGCATACTGATCACCGGCGGAGCGGGTTTTTTGGGTTCTCACTTGTGTGAACGGCTTTTAGGCGAGGGGAATGAAATCATCTGCCTGGACAACTTTTTTACGGGAAGAAAGCGGAACATCGCCCATCTCATGGACAATCCGTATTTCGAGCTCGTCCGCCATGACGTGACCGAGCCCTTCAAATACGAGGTCGATCAGATTTACAACCTCGCCTGCCCGGCCTCGCCCCCGCACTATCAGCACAATCCGATCAAGACGACCAAGACTTCGGTGATGGGAGCGATCCACTGCCTTGGTCTTGCCAAGCGCACCGGAGCCCGGGTGTTCCAAGCGTCCACGTCCGAGGTTTACGGGGATCCCGACGTGCATCCGCAGCCGGAATCCTATCATGGAAACGTCAATCCCATCGGCATCCGGGCCTGCTATGACGAGGGAAAACGCTGCGCGGAGACCCTGTTCTTCGACTACCATCGCCAGAACCAGGTGGACATCCGGGTGGTCCGGATCTTCAACACCTACGGTCCGAGAATGCTGCCGAACGACGGCCGCGTGGTCTCCAATTTCATCGTGCAGGCGATTCAAGGGGAGGACCTCACGATTTACGGCGATGGCAGCCAGACGCGATCATTTTGTTACGTGGACGATCTGATTGAAGGATTCATCCGCCTGATGAACCACCCGACGCTTACGGGACCGGTGAATATCGGAAATCCCGGCGAATTCACCATGCTCCAGCTGGCGGAACTGGTCCTTAAAAAAGTCGGTGGACCTTCGAAAATCACCCACCTGCCGCTCCCGGGAGACGACCCGAAGCAGCGGAAGCCCGACATCACATTGGCACGCAAAGAGCTTGGCTGGGAACCGACGATCTCGTTGGAAGAAGGACTCGAGCCCACGATCAACTATTTCCGCAAGCTTCTGGCGGAGTGATGGTTGTGTCTGCGGCTTCGGGCATGTCCACGGGTTTCACGTTTCCTGATAATTCGCGGATTTTCGATCCGTATCCGAGGGCCTGATGAACCGAATTTTGACGCTGATTTTCCTGCTGTTGGCATGGGTGCCCGCACAGGCCGGCTGGAAATCAATGTTCGACGGCAAGAATCTTGACGGCTGGTCGGGCGACCCCCGCTTGTGGCGGGTGGATAACGGCGTGATCGTGGGGGAGTCGGATGATGCCGGGAACAAGGTGGGTGAAAATTCCTTCCTCATCTGGGAAGGCGGAGAGGTGGGGGATTTCGAGCTTGAATTCCAAGCCCGCGTCACCGGTGGAAACAATTCAGGCGTGCAATACCGCAGCAAGGTCCTCGACGCGGGCCGGTGGACGGTCAGCGGATACCAGATGGACCTGCATCCCAAGCCCTCGTATCTTGGAATGATGTACGAGGAACAGGGCCGGGGCATCGTCTGCGAGCGTGGACAGCGGGTGAAACTCGGGGATACGCCGAACGTAACGGGTCAGTTGGAAGTGGCCGAAGTGGACCTCGCAGCGTGGAACTCCTATCGGATTGTGGCGCAGGGCTACGTGCTCCGCCATTTCGTTAATGGCAGGCTGGCTGCGGAAATCCAGGACATGCAGCCGGAAAAACGTGCGGCCAAGGGAGTCATCGCCTTGCAACTGCATTCCGGCCCCGCGATGAAGGTGGAGTTCAAGGACCTGCGGATTCAATGCGGCCAGAAATCGGACTCCGGTGGCACCCCGGCCGCCGTCTGGATCTGGAAAGACGCGAAGCCAGAAGAGAAGGAGAAAGTCTATTTCCGGCGCGAGTTCCAACTTCCTCCGAACCTCGCCAGTGCCTCCGTGACGATGATTTGCGACGACGCCCACCTGCTATACGTCAACGGCCAGAAACTTGGCGGTGGCGAAGGCTGGAACCACCCTCACACTTACGACGTGATGGCCCATCTCAAGCCGGGGGGGCGCAATCTCATCGCCGTAGAAGGAACGAACGAACGTGGAAACGCCGGTCTTGCCCTGCGCTTCCGTGCCAAGCTCAAGGACGGCAAAAACCTCCACATCGTCTCGGATTCCAACTGGCGCTGCGTCAAGGACCCGGCGGAAGGATGGCAGAATCTGGATTTTGCGAGCAACAAGTGGCCCAAGGCGGTCGTCGTCGCCAAGATGGGCGACGCCCCGTGGGGCGCGGTGATGCCACCGGAAACGGAATGACGGAAATGTTCAATGCCCGTGCCTTCCCACCGCTTCGGGATCATGCCGGTGCTTGAATAACACCGAGAACGCGATGGCGATGACCAGAGCGTAAATCGCGAATGACAGCCAGATTCCCTGCCAGTCCTTGACCCCGCCGGTGGTGAAATACCGGTCGATGACGAAGCCGCTCACCAGACTTCCGAAGATCGCCCCGAAGCCGTTCGTCATCATCATGAACAACCCCTGCGCGCTGGAGCGGATCCCAGCATCCGTGGTGGTCTCGATGAACAACGAGCCGGAGATGTTGAAGAAATCAAACGCCATTCCGTAAACGATGCAGGAAAGCACGATCATCCACAGCCCGGCACCGGGATCGCCATAAGCGAAAAAACCGAACCGCAAGACCCAGGCGAACATGCTGATCAGCATCACCGTCTTGATGCCGAAGCGTTTCAGGAAAAACGGAATCGCAAGGATGAACAAGGTTTCCGAAACTTGGGAGATCGACATGATGATCGTCGAGTATTTCACCACCAGCGAGTCGCTGTATTCGGGAATTGTCGCGAATTCCGAGAGAAAAACATCGCCATACATGTTAGTCAGTTGCAGCGCGCCGCCGAGGAACATCGAGAAGACGAAGAACAGCGCGGTCTTGTAGTTTCCAAACAGCCTGAACGCGCTCAACCCTAGCAGTTCGACCATCGGCGCACCCCTCACGGTAGCCTTCAGTGGCGGGCACTTGGGCAGGCTGAACGAATAAACGCCGAGCGCCACCGCGACCGCAGCCGCGATGTAGAACTGGTTCGCCGACGCCTTGTTTCCCGTCAGGTTCGTCACCCACATCGCGGCGATGAACCCGATCGTCCCCCACACCCGGATCGGCGGGAAAACCCTGATCACGTCCATCCGGTTCGACACGAGAATGTGATAGGCGACCGAGTTCGAGAGCGAAAGCGTGGGCATGTAGCACAGCATCGCGGCGAAGATGACCCAGAAGAACGTGCCCGGGTCATTGACCATCGGGATGCAGGCGAGCGCGATTCCGCCGAGGATGTGGAGAATCCCGTAAAGCCGCTCCGCATTCACCCGGCGGTCCGCGATGATGCCGGTCAAAGGTGGCATGATCAGCGAGGCGAAACCCAGGGTGGAAAAAATCGCGCCGAACTCCGCCCCGCCCCACTTCTTCGTGATGAACCAGTAATTGCTGACGGTGATCAGCCAAGCTCTCCAGACGAAAAACTGGAGGAAGCTCATGACGATCAGGCGGTTCTTGATTCCCATGGGTTTGTAGCGTTGGACAAACCACGAACCGTGCCAAGTTCCATGTCGCCCACCAGGACAGCGAGTCTCCAGACTCGCCTGAGAAAGGATCGCCAAAGAACCCGAGGCGGACGCCGCTTCACTTGGACATCCCTTTCTCAGGCGAGTCGAGACACTCGCGGTCCGGTCCCTAATACTCCCGCTGCAACAAATGCGCCGCGATCTCCCGCAGCCGCACGCCCTTTTTCCCGAACGGCTTCAGCGCGTCCATCGCCGCCTTCGTCAGCCGCGCGGCCTCCTTGCGCGAGGCGTCCAGCCCGAGGATTGAAGGATAGGTCGATTTTTCCACCGCCGCGTCCTTGCCCGCCGTCTTGCCTAACACTTCGGTGCTTTGCGTCACGTCGAGAATGTCGTCGATCACCTGAAATGCCAACCCGAGCGCGCGGCCAAATTTTGTCAGTGCCTCCAGCTTCGCGGTCGACGCATTCGCCGTCATCCCGCCGAGCCGCAGCGAGGTGGTGAGTAGCGCGGCGGTCTTCGCCTCATGAATGCGGACGAGATCGCGTTTCGTAAGTTTTTTCCCTTCGCCTTCCAGGTCCATCACCTGCCCGCCGATGAGTTTCCTGCTGCCACCGGTTTCCGCCAGCTCGGTAATATACTCGCGGGCTCCATAACGTTTCGCCGCCGGTGTCTTGGCGAGCACGATGAAAGACTCCGTGAGCAGTGCGTCACCGCAAAGCACCGCCATGCCCTCGCCGTAAACCTTGTGACAAGTCGGCCGCCCGCGGCGCAGGTCATCGTCGTCCATGGCCGGTAAATCATCGTGCACCAGCGAGTAGGTGTGCATCAACTCCACCGCACACGCCGGAGCAAGCGCGTCGGAAATCTCACCGCCACACGCCTCCGCCGCCGCCAGGCAAAGCACCGGGCGCAGGCGTTTCCCTCCGGCGAAAACGCTGTAACGCATCGCCGCATGAATCGTCCCCGGGCGTTCCTTCGCCTTTGGCAAAAACGCATCAAGCGCCGCATCCACTTCAGCAGCGCGGTTGGCGAGGTAGGTCTTGAGGTCCATGATCCAAGAGGGATTGGAGATTGGGGATAGGAGATTGGAGATGAATATCTTTTACATCTCCGATCCCTGATCCCCGATCTCTTCACAGAATCTCCGCAATCTGCACCGCATTCAACGCGGCGCCCTTGCGCACCTGGTCGCCGACCACCCAAAGATCGAGCGCATTGTCGAACACCAGGTTCTTGCGGATTCGTCCGACCAGGCAGTCGTCCTTCCCCGTGGTGTCGAGCGGCACCGGGAAGACGCGATTCGCGATATCGTCCACCACCTGCACGCCGGCCTTGCCCGCATACGCGGCGCGCGCGGCGTCGGCATCCACCGGACGCTCGAACTGCGCGGTGATCGACACCGAGTGCGACCGGAACACCGGCACCCGCACGCAAGTGCAGGACACCCGCAGTTCCGGCAGGTTCATGATTTTCCTGCCCTCGTTGAGCATTTTAAGCTCTTCCTTGGTGTAACCGTTCTCCGTGAAGGAGTCCACCTGCGGGATCACGTTGAACGCGATCTGCCGCGGATAGACTTTCAGCGTGACCGGCAGACCGTTGGCGATTTCCTTCATCTGCTCCTCCAGCTCGACGATCCCCTGTGCCCCGGATCCGGATACCGCCTGATAGGTCGATGCGATGATCGAGCGCAGGCCGAAAACGTCGTGCAGCGGCTTGAGCGCCATCAGCGAGATGATCGTCGTGCAGTTCGGGTTCGCGATGATCCCGCGCGGGCGGTTCTTCGCGGCTTCCGGGTTGATTTCCGGCACCACCAGAGGCACGTCCGAATCCATCCGGAAGGCGGAGGAATTGTCGATCACCACCGCGCCGGCCGCCGCGGCGGACGGGCCGAATTCGAGCGAAATCCCGCCACCCGCGCTGAACAACGCGATGTCCACGCCGACGAATGAATCGTGAGTGAGTTCCTCCACCACGATTTCCTCGCCGCGGAAGGTCATCTTTTTCCCGGCGGAACGCGCCGAAGCAAGAAGCTTCAACTCGCCGAGTGGGAAATTCCGCTGCTCGAGGCAGAGGAGCATTTCGACACCGACGGCACCCGTCGCACCTACGATCGCTACATGGGGATGATTCATTTTCAGTAAACCGGCGTTTTTCGCCGGGGCGCGGAGCATACCGGGAAACGCCGTGCTGGCAACCGATTCGTTTCACCGGGGAATCACGGCAACTCCAGTGCCACGTAGTCGTACATCACGTGGCAGGCCGGGCCGTTGTTGCGGGTCTGGGTGAGGGTGATGGTGTTGTTTCCCTTTCTCGGCGCGTTCCCTGCGGACTGCGGCGGAATCACCGAGGCGAGGGATTTGCCGTTGACCTCCACGCTCACTCTCGCCTAGCCAGCACTCGCTCAGCCGATGTTCGGCGGATCGGGCGTGGCATTGTGGGCAATGCATTCGTTTCAAAATGTAGATTGTGTTCCTGCGGGATCGACATCCTTCCTGGGTTGGTGCAGAGTTTTCAAGCGATGAAATCTCCCCGAAGACCCTCGACTGCCGAAGAACCCACTCTGGTGCCGGAGGCTATCGATTGGAATGGGCCGCTCTGCCGGGTGCTGTGTTGTTCAAACGACGTTGAAAAAACGATGCGCCCGCCGAACCCGTTTTTCCTATCCGCACTCACTCCACTCAGACTCTGGACCTACACGATCAGCGGCTATGTCGATTATGAAGAGGGCGGTCGCACGACCCGAATTGGGCCGGGCACCGTTCTGGCAGTACCCCAGCCGGGCCGGGGTTCGCTTATTTATCGAAAACCAGGACTGCCGTGGCGTAGAATCTACATTGGAATCGAGGGGGCTGCCGCTGTTGATATCTTCGATCATGTGACCCTTCGCTACGGCCACGTGCACGAGCTTCCCGGGCGATCCGAAGCCGTGCGCGTCGCACGCGACTTCTGCAAGATGGTAGAGGACGAGGCGAAACGTTCCCCGCAGTTCTGGTCGGTGGAGGCCTACCGCTGGTTGAACGCATGGTGGAGCTCCTGCCGGGAAAGCGTGCCTTCGGTCCGTGAGCTTCTGGACATCGAGGCGGGGAGTTCACAGCTCATCGGCTTGAGCCATGGTTCCGTCAAGGCCTTCGCCGAGAAGATGGGCTATTCCCGCTCCTATCTGTCCCGGCGCTTGAAGAAGATCTGGAACCGCAACCCGAGCGATGTGTTGCGCGAGAAGCGCTTTGAAGAAGCCCGCCGGCTCCTGCGGGAAACTCGGACACCCGTCGGCGAGGTCGCACTCAAGGCCGGCTTCGGCAGCAGTTCGTCGTTCTGCGCCGCCTTCAAGGCGAGTTTCAATCAGACGCCGCTTCAATACCGCCACGAGAAACTCAGGCTGTAGGAGTTCGTTTGGCACCGTGCCGCAAGAAGATGCGCGTTTGCTCCAGACTACTCTGCGCTCCCGGTTTGCGGACCGGTGTGATTCTTTTCTAGCAGGATACTAAGGGATTTTACCTTGTCGGGGTGGGTTTCCGCGACATTGGTGCGCTGCCCGATATCGGTGCTCAAATCGTAGAGCTGTGGTCCGGGTGAGATTCCGGTTTCGATGCCTTTTTCGGCAAACATGGCAGGGCCTTTGTGCGGGGGGATGAAGACCCATGAACCTTGGCACACCACGGTTTTGGCACCGAGTCCTTCGGTGACGAGATGGTCGCGACCGACTCGGTCAATTCCTAACAATGCTGAGCTCATTTCCTCGCTGTCGGAGGTTTCTCCGGCAGGGATCTCGATTCCTGCCAGATGAGCAAAGCTTGAAAGGAAATCCAGGTGGCTGATGAGGGCGGCGGATTCACCGGGCTCGACCCGGCCCGGAGCGCGGAGGATCATTGGGACGCGGGAGCCGCCTTCGAACATGCTGTATTTCCCGCCACGCAGAGGTCCGGCAGGTTGGTGGCTCCCGTTTTTTTCTTTGGCCCCGTCGGCGTAGCCGTCGTCGAGCACCGGCCCGTTGTCGCTGGAAAAGACGACGATGGTGTTCTCATCGAGTCCGAGTTTCTTGAGGTGCGTGAGGATTTCGCCGACCGACCAGTCGAGTTCTGCGATCACGTCTCCGCGCGGGCCTTTGCCTGTCGAGCCGGCGAAGCGCAGACTCGGGATACGCGGGACGTGGGGTTGGTGCAAGGCGTAGTAAAGGAAGAAAGGCTGGTCTTTGTGAGCTGAAATGAAGTCTTTCGCGCGGCCAAGGAAGACGTCGTTCATGGTTTCGTCGTTCCACTGGGCGGCCTTCCCACCGCGGCTGAAGCCGATGCGCCCGACGCCGTTGACGATGGTGTCGAAGTGTTGCTGGTCGCTGTGTTTCATCGTGAGTAGCTCCGGATGGTTTTTTCCGGTAGGCTCGTCCGGGAACGGGTTTTCGCCGCCGTAAGCCACTTCGAGAGGGTCATTGGGATCGAGATTGTGAACTCTCCGGCCATCGACATAGACACACGGCACCCGGTCGTTGGTGGCGGCCATGATGAAGGATTGGCCGAAGCCGACATCGAGCGGGGATGGTTTGATTTCTCCGTTCCAGTTGACCTTGCCGTCTCCCAGGCCGATGTGCCATTTGCCAATCACCGCCGTGGCATAGCCTGCCGCAGCGAGGGTGCCGGGCAGGGTGCGTTGGTCGGAACCGATGAGCATGGGGGCGTCGCCTTGGAGAATCCGGACTTTCGAATTGCGCCAAGGATAGGCTCCCGTGAGCAGGCTGTAGCGAGAGGGCGTGCAGGTCGCGGCGGTGGCATGGCTGTTAGTGAAGCGTAGGCCTTCGGCGGCCATCCGGTCGAGATGCGGTGTGGGGATTCCTGTTGCCCCGTAGCTCCCGAGGTCGCCGAAGCCGAGGTCGTCGGCGTAGATAATGATGAAGTTCGGCTGCTCCGCTGGTGGGGATGTCGGCTTTTCCGGTGCGCAACTGGAAACACGGACCGGGAGTTGCACTGCTAGAGCCAGTGCGGAGGCGATGAGGGTGGCTTTGATCGTTGATTTCATGGCGCGTTTTCTAGCAGGCTATAAGAACCATCCCATGATCGGTTCGGTAGTCGAGCGGTGATTGCTTGCCTGGCAGGTTTTCAGGTGGCCTCGTCGATGCGGCGTTGATCGAGATCCGCTTTGATTTGGGCCATTTTCTTTTCGTTGAGTGGATAGAATAGGAAAAGGATGATGGCTAGAATCCCGAAAGCGGACGGGATGATGCTCATCAGGCGGACCAGACTTTGAGTCACTTCGGGCGTGGGCGCCGAGTTGGCCACGAAACCTGAAAAATCGAGGATGGAAAGCGCCACCCAGGCGGCGATGCCCCAACCGAATTTCTGACTCATGGTGGATGCCGAGAACACCAACGCGGTGGTGCGGCGTCCGCTCTGCCATTCCCCGTGATCGGCCGTGTCGGCATACATGGCCCACATCAGCACGGGCAGGGGGGCTCCGACAAAGCTGCCGACGATTTCGAGGATGAAAATCACGCCGATTTGTCCGGGTTGCAGATACCAATAGGCAAACGTGCAGGCGATGTGCATGAACAGCAGGCCGATAAACAGAACGCGCTTGGGGAACCACTTGGCGATGACCAGAATCGCGAACACCCCGAGCACCGACGCCAGTTGGCCGAGACCATTGAAGGTGGACATCAGGTAGGTGAAATTGAAATCCCGTCCGAGAAACGACAGCGTGATGTCTTCCGAACCGCGGTAGATGTAGTATTTGAAATAGTGTGGTGCGATGGAACTGCGCAGCGCGATGAACAAAATCCACGTCAGCGTGGTGCAGAGCAGAATCACCCAAGGCTTGTTGTTGAGCAAAATCTTGAAATCCTTCATCAACGAAGAAGTCGGATCGCTTTTCGGGTGAATGCGTTCGCGGGTGTGGAAACCGGTGACGAGCAGAAACCCGATTGCGACGAAACCCACGATCACGAAAGCAAGTTGCCAACCCAGTTGCGGATTGGTTTTGCCGCCCAGGGCATCCACCATCGGAAGCAATGCAAACGAGATCACCGTGCCGGCGGAAAACGCGAAGATGAACTTCACCGAAGAGAGCCGGGTGCGCACCACGGAATCATCCGTCATCACCCCCATGAGCGCGGTGTAGGGGATGTTCACGATGGTGAACATGACCATGAGAAAATTGTAAGTCACAACCGCCCAAATGAGTTTTCCACCGCTTGACTCAATGAAGCTCGGCGTGGTGAAGGTGAGCACGCCGGCGATGGCGAATGGTAAGCAGCCCCAAATCAGAAACGGTCGGAACTTTCCCCATCGGCTGTCGTTGCGATCCGCCCAGACTCCCACCGCGACATCGCTCACACCATCCAGAGATCGACTCCAGAACAGGAACGCACCCGCAACGGCCCCTGTCAGACCAAAGACGTCGGTGTAGAAGTAAGTCAGATACTTCATGAACGTGGTCCAGTAGAGCACGGATGCGAAGTCACCGCAGCCGTAGGCGAGCATTTCTTTCGTGCCCAGTTTGTCAGGTTTGGAGGAGTTCATGCTTCTTGGGAATTTTCCGAGCGGAGAGAGCAGGCAGGAAGCGGTCTGCATGACGCTTGTGTATTTCCTGATCCGCAACCCGATCCGTGGGAGGGCAATGGATGCGGAGCACGCGCTGGACTCATGGCCGGGCGAGCCAGTGAAAAGAAGGCCGGAAAAAAAATCATACGAGGACCGGAGAGCGGAAAATCGGGATGGGTTGAGGCGGGGCGGCGGAGGGGTCCCGATGGATTCCTGCTGATCGCCTCGGACTCAGATCATTCATGACGGCCACTGAACTGCAATGTTGATGATGGTCGGAATTGTAGATTCGGGTCTATTTTGGTGTGCCGGGCACAAAGTTTGGCGGTTAAGTCGCCCTTGCCGTCTAAGCTTGGCGGCGCGAGTCGGACGAATTTTGCATTTTGTTTCCTGAGGCCATCGCACCACGCGATTCTCGAGCTTTCAATCACGGAGCTTTAGGGAAGTGTATTGGATCGCTGTGGTTAGGTGAAGGGCATTGCACCGTCGACGAAAACGGTCGAACCTGAGGCATCAAAAGAAGACCAGCGCACGAGATCTACATTATCGCACGACGGCGAAATTGTATCTTCAAGAGGGTTGGTGTTCTTAATTTTAAGCATCGAATACCGCTCCGCAAGGAGAGCGGGCGATCCCTCAAGAAACCCCAAACTACGATTACTCTATGAAAAAAGCAGCCACACTTGGTCTTGCCGTCGCTACGACTGGCCTGATGATCACTCAGTCGGTCTCGGCGCAAATCATTGCCCGGGAAACTTTCACTTATTTTAACCTGCCTTCCGGAGATTTCGTCAACGGGCTCAATGGTGGGATAGGCTGGGGAGGTGCATGGAGTGCCAGTTTTACTGCGGGAGAAGATCCTGCGATCAAATTTGCGGGCACTCCCTTTCCGGGGTACGGTAATACCCAACCTGTTTTACAATTTCGTGCGGATTATCGAAATGCGATCCGTCCTTTGGATACTTCTGCTTTGGGAGTCTTCGGTTCTCTTGGTTACCTGAATGGAGACTCGAAGATTGGAGCCGATAATACCGAACTATGGATCAGCGTCTATCACCAGCGGACCGTGAATCCCACCGGTGGAAATGACGCCGCACTGGTTTTGCAAAGGAACGGTGCCAATATCGTGACTGCGAGGAAGGCTTTCACCGATAGCGACCCGCACCTCTATGTAGTACATATTCAATTCGCCGCAGGAGCCGACACGGTGACCACCTACTTCGATCCCAATTTGAGCGCTGCTCCAACGGGAGGAATTGTCTCCAGTGTTGCCGACGCGAGTTTCGACGGGATTCGGCTGACAGGTCTGTTCGCGGGCAGTCAAACTTCGTTTGCTACGATTGTTTTCGACCATATCAAGGTCGGGGCGACTGCTGCCGATATTGGATTTTCCCCCATGTCCGACCCCGTTACAATTGTTTCCTCTTCTTTCGACCTGGATGCGAACACGGCAACTGTAACCTTCACTTCCAACCCTGCGTTTGAATACAAGGTGAAGGGATCGGGAAATCTCGACGGCTTCGAACTCGACTTGAGCGGTCCGATTACCCCGGCTCCGGCAACCACACAGACGACAACAACCGTGAACATTCCTGAGGCGACTTCCTTCTTCTTGAGAGTCGAAGAGACGCAGCCGTAAGGCAAGCGCCCGGAAGAGCTGTAGGTGGGCTGCCATCGCAGCTCTTCTGTAGGACCCGCACGGCCGTACCGAGGGATCGAGGCAATACGGTGCCCTTCCGTTCATCGATCGAGAGTAGCCCTTGGGTTTCCGAAAACCCGCAACGACTTCAACAAGGTGTCCGGCGCGGATCAGAAGAGCGGGGGCGACGCAACCGCAAAGGATTTGCGCGCTGTCGACGCGATCTGGATCGAAATCGCCGTGGATTGCCCCGTCTAAGGTTGAACGGTCCGGAGACGATAGAAATGGGAAGGTTCGTTCGATAGCAGCAAGTTGATGCGCCGTTGGTCGCCCTCGGTGACTTCTGTCACCGGACCGTCCCAGACTAGCCCGGGGACTCGTGATGCGATCGTTAGCCAGCCATTGATGAGGTCGCTGCCTTCGATGAACACGCTGAGGTCGGCGGGGAACGGGTGGACGACCGGGAACGTAAACACTCCAACTGTGATTGCAGGACCATCCGTGGCGAGGTTCGGAGCGGTGCCAAGGGCGTATTCGACGCCGTTGGCGAGTCCGTCTCCATCGTAGTCCGCATCGAAAGCGGCGAGCGGGTGGCCTACGCCCCCGGGCAGGTTCATGAAGTAAGGCTGTGCCCATCCCTGGTAGAGCGAGATCGCGGATGAGGCGGTAGCCGTGTCAAAGGAAATGTCGCTTGCGACTCTTCCCAGGCTGACCCAATAGCTAACCGGACCTTCGAGCAAGCCACTGTATGGAATCTGGATTTCCTGGCTGTTTGAGACGATCCCCGCTTTCACGGATCCCTTGAGGGAGTTGTTGCCGTAGATTTCCACCCAGAAACTACGGTCCGCCCCGGCGGTGCGTGTTTCTAGCGTCACGGTGGCGGTGCCGGAGCCGGAGCTGACTCTCGCAGGAACGGTAAATCCCGTGATCTCGTCGACGCCGCTGATACCGCATTCAAAGATCGCAATGCTCGCGGGAGGCATGGTGAAGCCCGCAATGCCAGCGGTGACGTTGAGGCTTTCCTGGGCCACCATGTCGAGGGTGGGCGTGCTGAGATGGACTGTCGCCATTGGGCTGGTGAGTCCGGCCAGGTTGACGGACTGGGCCGAAGTGCCCGCGTTGCAGACCAGCAGCACCACATGGCCATCGGCTTTCTCGAAAGCGACCGTATCGACTTCAAACGCCCCGTCTTGCGAAACAAATGCCGGACTATCCGAGGTGACCTTGCGAACCACAGAGCCGGGCGGCACGGCATTCCAAAGTCGGCTGAACACATGAAACAACTTTGTCCGGATCAAGTTGTCATTGTCGCCAAGGAGAAGTGCTTGCAGATGGCCGTTGGGATCCCCCGAGTTGTATCCTTGCCACCAGAACCAGTAGTGGTGGGGAATGGTCGCAATTTCGCGGTTGAACTGGCAGATGGCGCGCATGGTAAGACCCATCTCATCCAGCCCGCTGTTATAGTCGATTGAATGTTCCGTTGCCCAGAATTCCCAATCGGGGAAATCCCTTGAAAGCCGCGTAAGGGATGAAGTGTATTCGTTGAGGTAAAGGTCCTTGTCCGAGGGTTGTCCTGGTTCACCGGTTAGTCCCTTCTCCCAGGCCGCACCCTTTGTCAGGTCGTAGGAATGCACGGCGATTCCATCGAAGGCGGCTGCCAGGGCGTTTGGCAGGCCTCCTTGAAGACGGAGAGCCGACCAGCCCTTGTAGAAGATCGGGTTACCCCACTTGCCATCGCCGTAGTCATTGTGTTCGGCGGCGATCATTTTTACCCCGGTAAGTCCCTCTGCGTCGAAAGCCGCTCTCAAAGCGATGGCGACGCGGTGGTATTGGGCAGCGGAGTAGGTGCATGCATCGTAGAAAGGATCCCAACGCGGCTCGTTTTGCAAACTAACGACCACAGGTGCGTCGAGGCCCTGGGTGGTGAGATACTTGACCGCTTTCGCATAGTAGGAGACGAAATCCGATTCCTTGTCAGGTCGGAGACTGGTGGTCACCCGTTCATACCGGGGATCGGAGGCGATTCCGTTGAAGAAGTTCACCCGGTTGGTCCCGTCTCCCACCAGCCGCCAATAGTGACCTTCCACTCGGGCAGGTGATTTCATGGACGCGGGAGGGCTCCATACGGTGATCTTGTATTGCGGCACCCCGCGGTCGCGCGCGGCCTGCAAATGGGCGACTAGATCGCCGATCTTGTCCTTATTCACCGTGTCCGGCGCGGCCGGGTCATAATAGGTCGGAGCCAGATCCACCCGCCCCATGGTTACGCCGAGTTCGTTCCAGAGGGCGTCGAGAATGTTCGTCTTGGTGGACGAACCGGGAACGCCGGGGCGAGCCACCAGGCCGAAGTTCGGCCCCCAGTCGGAAGTCCGGTGATAGCCGCCGAAAACACCCCAACCTTTAATGGTCTGGCGGGTTTCCGGGGTGACGGTGATCACCTGTGCGGAGGCGAGTCCGACGAGGCCGATACATGCCATGATGATAACTGGGATCTTCATACGATTTTTCGATGAGTTTGTTCTAACGGAGTCTGGCCGTTTATCCAGGCATCGCCAGGCCATGGATCCTTTGAGGGCGTTAATATCGTTCTCGCGTGGATAGGTGAAGTGTACGTCCCTGCACTGACCGGGTGAGGAAAGAGGGCATCACTTTTTCCAGTTCAGGACGGAGATGGACCGTGCGGGTAGTAAGACAATAGCTTCGCCATTTGCAACGGAAACCTGCTTGGTTTCCACGCCGTTTTCCACCGCCTGGAACAGAGATGCGTCGCCGTTGAAATCGAGTGCATCCAATACCACGTTGAGTGGCTCTGTTCCCGGATTGATGAGTAAAGCACCGCCGCCCTCGGCATTGCGGAAACCCATGAGATCGAGATACTCGTGGTCGTTTCCTTTCAAGTGCGGGTCGCTGGACTTGATTTCGTGTACACGCGATCCGGGTTTCGCGGCCGTCCAGAATTGTTTGTAGATTTCGTAACGAGGCAGGATGTGGACTTTGTCAGCCTTGTAGTCGATATCGATTCCCGGTGTGTGCCAGTAGAACCAGTAGTTGGTCGGCACCATGATGAAATCGCGGATCAAGCTGCGAAGTTCGAAGATGCCCTTGTCGTTTTCGGTATTCACACCCTCAATCTTGGTGTCGAGGCTGAACTCGGTCATCCAGAGGTCCGCGCCGCCTTTGAGTTTCTGCCAGTTTTGTGCCGCTTTCGAATACTCCCTGATGAATTTCAAGCGGTCGGTCGGACTTTTTACCCAAAACTCATAGGTGTGAGTGCAGAGCGAATCCCATGTTTTCATCATTTCGGGATTGCTGGTGAGTTTTTCAAAAAGGTGATCGCGTCCGAGCATCCAAAGTGCGGCGTTGTAATCGTTGATGTCGGGGCCGTGGAGCTTTACATTTTGCATTCCCGCCTCATCGAGTTTCTTGCGCATCAGGATGTTCACGCGGAAATATTGTTCCGGATTGTCGCGATCGTATCCGGTGCTGTCATACCAAACCGCGTGACCGGGTTCATTCTGGATGCTCAAGGCCATGGGCAGGCCCACACCTGCGGTGTCCAGGTGCTTGAGGCAGTTGATCACATAGTCGCAGAAATCGCTTTCGCTGCTTTCTGCGAGTTTTGATTTGGTGCCATCGGTGATGCCAGGAACGCCCTTCACCAAGCCCTCGCGAAACGGGGGAATCTTCATGTCTGCGGGTGGACTCCAGATGCTGACAATGTAGGGGACGCCGGGCTTGGATTTCCGCAGCGTCAGAATTCCTTCCACCATGTCTTCGATGTTCTTGTTAGGGCCATTGGTCGCTGGGTTCCAGTATTCAGCGCGGATCTCGGTGCGTAGGATGTTGTAGGGCAGGTCCGCATGCAGGGCCATCACGTCCTCCCGGTCCTGCACTTGGGATTTTGGCCCCCAGATGCGCTTGTGAAAGTAACCCGGATAAACGCCCCAACCTTTGATTTCCTGGCGTGGCGTGGAGTCGAATGTGAGCCGGATCGCATCGAGAGGCGGCTTGACGGCTTCGCTCGCCTTCTGCTCGGAATTGCAGGAAGCGATCATGAGGGTGAGCGATAGCGGAATGAGAGAATGAATGAAACGCATGGACTGGTTATTTCTATGGGTGGTAATTGTTTGGATAATTGCCATGATGTTGCACTGCTCGGCAACTCCTGCAATTCATCATCCGCTCGGTATTGTCGAATCCGTGCTGCATGAACTGACCGTCGGCAGGATGTCGGCGATTCATGAAGGATAGCACGTATTCGACAAGATGACACGAGCGCCACATTGACCAAAAATGGCGGGGCGCTGAAAATTTGGGCATCATGAAAATTAAAACACCTTCCAAGTTTGCTCTGTTTACTGCTCTCAGTGTGGCCATGTTGTTCGCCGGGCCGTCGGTTTTCGGTCAGGACCAGCCTGCCATCGTTGAGAAACCCATCAAGATCAGCGATTTCTCGACAGGAATGGGAGACTGGTTCGTCGAGGTGAAAAACGGAGCGCAGGCGACCTCGGGTATCGAAAAAGTGGGCGAGGATGCGATTTTGAAAATCGAGATTGTCACTCCAGGGCCGGCAGCATGGAATGTGCAGTTGCTGCGCTCCAAGCTCGGCGCAACGAAAGGCCAGAATTACAAAGTCACCTTTGAGGCGAAAGCGACGGGCGGCCTCCACCTTTGGTGCCAACTTCAGGAAGATGGTGGCTCTTATGGAACGATTGGACAGGCGGTAGGGGTGGGGATCACTGAAAATTGGAAAGAATGCTCGGTCAACTTCTCTGCGGAAGGAATCGAGGAGGAGATGGTCAAGGCACGTCTCATTATCGGAAATCTGGGAGTCGAGGGAAAGACCATCTGGCTCAAGAATTTCAAATGGACCACAGTGGCAAAACCAGAAGCCGCTGCGGCGGCCGAAAAACAGTGAGTGGATCCACCGCAGAAACGAACCCGTCAAAGCAGCCGTTGCAATTTTTTCAGGCAGTGAAGATTACCAACCAAAAGCCGAATTTCCCCAAGGGTTTTACTTGGGGTGCCGCGACCGCAGCCTATCAGATCGAAGGAGCCTGGAACGAGGATGGGAAGGGGCCTTCGGTTTGGGATGACATGGTGCATCGCGGCGGCAAGGTCAAGGGCGACACCAACGGTGACGTCGCCTGCGATCACTACCACCGGTGGCCCGAGGACGTGGCGCTCATGGAGGAGATGGGACTCCAGGCATACCGATTGTCCCTGAGTTGGCCACGCATCCTGCCATCCGGCACCGGGAAGGTGAATGCCGCCGGACTCGACTTCTATGATCGTTTGATCGACGGCCTGCTTGATGCCGGCGTCGCCCCGTGGGTGACCTTGTTTCACTGGGACATGCCGCTCGAACTCTATCGAAAGGGCGGTTGGCAGAATCGCGATTCGGTGGAGTGGTTCGGTGAATACACCCGCGTCGTAGCAGGCAAGATGGGTGACCGGGTGAACCATTGGATCACGCTCAACGAGCCGCCCTGTTTCACGGACCTCGGACATTCCGTCGGCATGCAGGCTCCTGGGGACAAGATTTCCTTCGCGAACATGCTCAATCTCGGGCACAATGTCCTGATGGCGCACGGGCGCTCGGTGCAGGTTCTCCGTGATGAATGCGCCGGCAGGGTGGAGATCGGCTTTGCTGTCACTGGCAACTCGAAGATTCCCGACAGCGAATCGCCGGCAAACATCGAGGCGGCACGGAACCATCTGTTTGCGGTTCGCAAAAAATCGCTGTGGAGCATCGCTTGGTGGATGGATCCGGTCTATCTCGGACGGTATCCCACAGATGGTCTTGAAATGTTTGCCGCGGACATGCCGGAGATCCGAGAAGGGGACATGAAGCTCATCAACCAACCCTTGGACTTCATGGGCTACAACGGCTACACCGGGGATCGCGTCACGGCGTCGCCTGATGGACCTGTAGAACTTGATCATAAGCCGGGCCATCCCCAAGGATTTCTCTCCTGGTTGCGCATGCAGCCGGATTCTCTCTACTGGATCTCGCGATTCTTCCACGAGCGTTATGGCGACTTGCCGGTGGTAATTACGGAAAACGGGTTTGCCTCGACCGACTGGGTTTCGCTGGATGGTAAAGTCCATGATCCGCAGCGTATCGACTACACCGCCCGCTATCTTCAGGGCATTGCCAGGGCAAACCACGAGGGCTATCTCGTCAGCGGATACTTCCACTGGTCCCTGATGGATAACTTCGAATGGGCGGAAGGCTATCATCCACGCTTCGGCTTGATCCACGTGGACTACGAGACACAGGTTCGGACTTTGAAGGACTCCGCGCATTGGTATGGCGGGGTCATTTCCACAAACGGTGCGAGTCTGTTTACAAATGTGGATCACTCAGGCACCGACCCAGGCAAACCTAATCTGATCGCCTTTGGCTAGTGGGTCTTACGGCTGAGTGCCAAGGGGATGGCAGGAGGAATCGCTCATTCCTGGTTTCCATGGAACAAGGCGATGCGCTGTTGCACGCACGCCGCAGAGCGCAGTCCGTCCGGCGGGGTGTGAAGGCAGTAGTCCACCAGGCGATCCACCGTGCTGCAGGCCACATGCAAGCGGGTGTCACAAGTGGCATAGTAGATGAGGACAGATCCGTCATCGCGTTTCACCCATCCGTTGGTGAACGCCACGCTGATGAGGTCACCAATGCGTTCGTCCTCCCAGCATGGAGCGAGGAAATGTCCGCCCGGCGCGTGAGTGATGCGCCAAGGTTCTACCAGATCCGTCATGAACATGTAGAGCGTGTAGCGCAGTCCCGAGGCTGAGGCGCGGACGCCGTGCGCGAGATGCAGCCAGCCGTGGTCCGTCTTGATCGGCGGCGGGCCTTGCCCGTTCTTGACCTCCTTGATCGTATGGTAGACCCGCCGGTCCATGATTTTCTCCTCCTCGATCGCGGCGTTTTCCATGCTGGTGCAGAAACCATAGCCAATCCCGCCACCTGTACCGCCACCGCTGCCGGCATCGATGAATCCATCTTGCGGCCGGGTGTATAGCATATACTTGCCACCCACGAATTCCTCATGCAGCACAACATTGCGCTGCTGGGGGGAAGGAGATTTTAAATCCGGGAGACGCTCCCAGTTCCGCAGGTCTCTCGTGCGGACGATGCCGCACTGCGCTTCTGCGGCTGAAGTGTCGTTTACCGGTGCGTTCGGGTCCTTGCGCTCGGTACAAAAGAGTCCGTAGATCCAGCCATCTTCGTGGCGGGTGAGGCGCATGTCATAGACATTGGTGTCCGGGCGCTCCGTCTCTGGAATCACACAGGGGATTTCGTGAAAGCGGAAATTTTCGATTCCCGTCTCGGATTCGCAGACGGCGAAGAATGACTTACGGTCCGCGCCTTCAAGTCGGACGACCAGACAGATTTCGCCATTGAATTCGATCGCGCCGGAGTTGAACGCGGCGTTCATCTCCATGCGTTCCATCAAAAATGGATTGCGCGCCTCGTTGAAGTCGATGCGCCAGTCCAGCGGCGTGTGCGCCGCCGTGACCACCGGATTCTTAAAACGCAGGTAGATCCCGTTGTCCCAAGCGGTTTCGATTTCGTTTTTCTTGGAAACGAGCGTCTCGTAGTCTGACACGAGGCGCATTTTTCGGGCGTGAAAAGATTCGGATTTAAACATAAAAAAGTATTCGATTATCGTTCTTAGCGTTGTTTCTCAGATATAGAAGCTTCCTTAATCTGAAACTCCTTCGGCTGCCGGCCACCATGACGGCCTCCAGGATGGTGATGGAAGGTCTAGCCAAGGTCGAAGGGGAGAGCTGGAAATACGGCCAAAGACAAGCAGCCTGGCTAGCAATCGACCGCGCTACAGTTCCGGCATTTTATCGAAACCGCGTTCGACGTATTCGCAGGTCGGAAGCCGGCTTCCCTTGTCATCGGTGAAGCGTAGCAATTCAGAGTGCCCATCGACAAATGTGACGTTCATTTTTCCTTCGACCAGGAAATTGTCCAAGCGTTTGTCACTGCCGAGTCTGGTGCCAGCCAGCAATCCACCCATATGGTAGTTGATGTTTTGAACTATAAGAGGTGTCCGGGACGGATCCGGGATGGCCGCGAGTGGCGGGCTGGATCCCCAGTATTGCTTTTCCCAAACCTCATTCTTGTTTGTTTGGTATTTCGCTTCGATTTTCTGATGGATCAAATTGTTCATCGCATAACCGGGATTCCAGATCTGCCAGGTTGGGTCATCCTTGAACAATGGATTCAGCACGATGGGCTGATAATCCTGCCACCAGTCCCTGTTCCACACCAGTTTCGAGGAGTCGCCATCGGTAATGGTGTCCTCAATGATCGCCTGATGCCAGTGGATGTGATACTCAGCGCCTGATCCATCCTTCCTCCAGTCTTTGATTGGCATGAGCCTGCCACCGTGATCCGCGCCATAGCCCACGACCAGCTGCCCGATCTGGCGCATGTTACTCATCGATTTGATCTGAGCCGCCTTTTTCATCGATTTGGAGACAACATTGAGGCCGACCGCCGAGAGTACGGCGATGATCACAAGCACGACTAACACCTCCGTCAAAGTGAAGCCGCCTTGAAGTCTTAAACAATTCCTCGATGGATTTTGTGATTGGGTTGTTTTCATTGATTCAACGATAAGCGCGAGGCGATTTCCGGCAATTTTCAAATCGCCCACTAATGTAGATAACGTGTTGTGGGGATGCCGGTGTTGATCAATCGAGTGCGGTGGATTGATGTAGACCTCCAAAAAATGAGGACGCTGGTCCTCCAACCAGCAGCCCCGCGATCCCGGAGTAAACCCAGTAACTCCGGAAAATGTTCAATCACTGCGGCGGCGGCGCAGCAGGCAGGCACCGAGCAAGAGACCGGCCAGTGCGCTGGTCGGCTCGGGAACGGCTGACCAACTCAGGGTGCTGCCCGTCAGGGTGAATGAACCGGCCGCCGTGGTGATTGGATTGAAGCTGCTGTTCACCAGAGAAACCGTCGAGCCAAAGACAGTCGCCCAGGTGGAGATAGCTGTGGTGTCAGCCTTGCTGAAGATGTCGTTCCAGGTTTGATTCGTGTTCCAAAAATTAGCAGCGACCAAGGCATCTGAAGCCACAATCCGGAAGACGGCGTCGCCGGGGGTCACTTCACCCAGAACATCCGTGGTGATCACCTTGTCGTAAGCCATTCCGACCGCGTTGATGTCCCACGAGAAGATCGATGTATTGCCGAAGGTGGTGGCTCCGGCGACCGTGGCGGTCGCGGTCGCGGTATTGGCCGCGTCGCCCACCGCGAGGATCGCGCCGGCGTTGATGGCCAGGGTGCTGCCAAAGGAAGCAGCCGTGTCGGTGGCGAGAATCGTTCCTGCATTGCTCACAGAAACTGCCGAGGCTCCAATCGAATCGTTCACCACCAACTTGCCTGCGTTCACATTGGTAGCGCCCGTGTAGGTGGCTGCGCCATTGATGACCAGGGTTCCTCCGCCGGACTTGATGAGTGTTTTGGCGCCGCTGCCGCTTTCGCTGATGGAATTGAGGGCCAGTGTGCCGGCGGTGACATCGAGGGTGCGATTGGCTGCCGCACTATGGCTTAAATCTGTCGCGCCGGTGAATTCCAGCGTGTAGCCATTGTTGGCGGTGGTGATGAGGGTGCGGTTGGCACCGGTGAGTGTCAACGCGCCGAACTGTTGGGTGACGCCGGTGCTCACGCCGTCGTTGTTATCTATCAGAATCGTGCTGTTGCCGCTGACAGTGACGTTGTTGGTCCAAGCCAGGGTCTGGTTGGTGATGGCTGCAGTTTCACCGCTGGACTTGATTTTGAGGGCCAGACCCGAGCCTCTCAAATTGATGTCAGCGTTACCAAAGGTCTTCGAGACAGTGCTGCCGTTTGACACGACGTTCGCATTGATGGTGGTGTTGGAGAATCCTCCGAGCGAGACTGTCCCGTAGACCGTATTGCCCTCGCTGGAGTCACGGCTGGTGAAGGTGGCTGCAGCATTGCCGCTGCCCGTTCCTCCAGAGATGGAGACGTTGTTGAACGTATGCCCGCCGCGGGTGAAATTGTAGGTACGGGTGGCAGTTCCGGTGGGGTTGAATGCGAGTGAAATCAACCCGGTCGCGGCTTCATCGCCCGGAGTGCCATCTGTAATTAAACCCTCAATGGTAGAGATGACCGTGCTGCCAGTGCCCGTGGTAAAGTTTGCGTTGGCTCCTGTGTTGGTCAGCACGCCCCCGGCATTGATGTCAAAGCCGGAGTTGCTTGGCAGCGCCTGGGCAAAGCCATTCATGTCAAAGGTGCCGCCGCTGCGCACGGTCAGACTGGTCTGTGCTGAGTTTGACGGAGTGCCCGTGATATTGGAGCCGCCTGCCTTGAGGGTGCCGCCGTTGACGATGATCTGGCCGAGGGCGTTGGTGCCCGTTGAAATGTTATAGCTGACGATCAGCGTTCCACCGCCGTCTTTGACCAGTGCCCCGGCACCCGAGAAGCTGACCACAGGATCAAGGGTAGCCACGGTGCTCTCGGTTACGAAGAAGTTCGCGCGGGTGGTCGCCCCCATCGCGATGCTGCTGGTCGCATCCGTGCGGGCCAGGGTGATGGGGTTGCTGGCATCGCCGGAGAAGAGGAACATGCCGCTGACGGGATTCAAGTTGGTGCTGTCGCCCAGGGTTACCGTCATCGAGGAGCCGCTGGTGTTTTTGAAGAGCACGGAATTAATGTTCGTGCTGGTCCCGGTGCCGCCGCCTGCCGCCGCGTTGAAAGCGCCCGTGGCGGTGAATTTCACGTTGTCATTCGCGTTGGCCGACGTGGCGTAGGTGGCATATTCGGTGGATTCATCGAGCAGACGGACACCCAGAGTGCCATCATAGGTGACGAAGCCCGAGCCGCCGCCCGTTGCCGAGGTGGCGCCGATGGCACCCGCGATGATGCTGGTTTGCGCACCGGAACCCGCGCCTCCGGTGAGAGTCGGAGCGGTGGTAAATTTGATCTGCGAAGTGTCCGCGCCCGTGCCGCCGAGGCCGATGCCGCGGAAGACGACGGAGGAACTGGAACCGCCGAGAGCGAAGGTGCCGAAGGTCAGCAAGGCGGACTGCCCGCTACCGGGGGCGACCGTGACCCTGCCTGAAGTCGCCGTCAGATTACTGACGGTTTCCGTGGTGGTGACCGAGGCGTTTCCGATGAGGCGAAAGTCGCCTCCACCCAAGCTGACACGCACCGTATTCTGCACGCGGTCGGCGACATTGTCGCTGGTGTTGTCCAACTGAAAGCTGCCGCCGTTGACCGCGAGGGCCGTCGTCCCGGATCCAGTCACCATCTTGCCGCCAGTGCCGCTCAAGGTGAAGGCTCCCGTGCCCAGTTTATTCAGGGAGTTCGTGCCGCTGGAGGTGTTGGCATAATTGATTTCTCCGCTGAACAAGCTGCTCGCGTCAGTGTTGATCGTGAGGGTCTTTCCGAAGGTTGCGTCAGTGATGCTATAGTTGCCGCTACCCGTCAGGCCCGACAGTGTGTTGCCGAGACCGCTTGTGACTTCAGCGCCGCTGGAGATGGCGAGAGAGGCTTCGGAAGCCAGTGCTGCAGCAGAAGTCAAGGTGAGTTTCCCCTGTGTGACGAAGGTGTTCCCCAGATAGCTGCCTGTGCCGCCAAGCGAAAGGTTCCCTGCTCCGGATTTTGTGAGGTTGCCATAGCCGCTGATTCCCACGGAGCTGATCGTCAACCCGACGTCGTTGGTGATGGTGAGCGCATCATTGAGAAGGATTCCAGCGCTTATGGTATTGGAGCCAGCGAGAACATTGAGCGCCGCGCTGCCCGAAGCGACGTCGAAGATCAGGCGCCCTCCGTTCGGGGCGATGGTAAGCGTTTGGCCGGCCCGGCCCATCGACAGCGTGCCGAGGGTGGTGCCTTGGTTGAGATTGATGGTGGTCGTGCCGGTTGGCAGAGTGGTGGTGATGGTGGCGGAATCGCCGATGCCGTTCGGGAACTGGGTGCCGGAGAGCCAGTTGGCATTGTCGTTCCAACTGAAGGTGCCAGCGGCAGCCTGGTTCCAGGTATCGGAGGCGGCGTGGGCAGAGGAGAGACCGAGGACGGCGACGATGATGAAGCTGGAAAGGATGAAACGGGAGGTGGGTTCTTGTTTGGATTTCATGGTGGATCGGTGGGCGCTGTGGGGATTTGATCGGGAGAAACGGGATGGGGAGTGGGGCGTGGGACTGGCGAATGGATTTGCCCACAGCGTAAGATCCGGCAAATATTGCTCCTAAGTTGCGGCTAGACAGCGTTGTTCATAGAACCGCAAATGTGTTCGATTCCGATGATAGAGCTAGGCGCGGTCATCAGACTTCGACAGTAGATGAACGGGTTGTTCCGGCAATTCTCAATCTGTTCGTTAATATAGATTCCGTGTTGTGACTGGCGGTCGGGCAACGGTGAGTCAAAAAAACAAGGTCCTCTGCGAAGGTGCCACCAACGGGAATCAACCGTGGTGGTGAGACCGTCGTTGCGGTGACACACAATCAGCATCACCGGCGGCTTCGATGCCCGGTCATGGGATGGAACGATGGGAATTCTACCTTTCGCTCCACGCCACCGCTTGCCCAGCGCCGGAGCCTGTTTCCGGCTGTATCGTTGAAACCAAAGCCACTTACGGGCGTTTTACTGTGCACCGGCATACGATTGCGAAACGGATGCGGGCCATGCTGTTAGCGATCCGGTTGAAACAGCGCAAGCGGATGCCCCAGCCACTGGGCGAAACCGCCCGTTGGTTGCGGCGCGTGGTGCAAGGCTGTCTGAACTATCATGCCATGCTGAGCAAAAGTCACCGCATCGGGCGCTTGGTGGGCGAGGTGACTCGCCACTGGCTCCGGGTGATCCGACGACGCAGCCAGAGAGGGACGGGCCGCTGGACATGGGCGGAGGTCACTGATTGACGACGATCCTCAGAAAGCGGCTGCCTGTGGCGGGTGGTGCGTCGGTGATGGTGACGCTGAGGCGACTGGCATTCACAGGGGTCTCCACGCATTGCACGCCGTCGACCAGCGGGATAAATGCGGCCCCGGCCGTGGAGCGGGCGATGGCATCCCAATGACCAAGGGTGGACGAGGCTTCGACGGTGATGGTGAGGTCCGACCGCGCGGGCAGGCGGTCGAATGTTAGGCTGAGGAGCTGGCTGGAAAGCCCGGTGGTGATAGCGTTCTGTTGGAGGGCGTCCGGTAAGGTGCCGATGGCGTATTCGACGAGGTTGGCGAGGCCGTCTCCGTCAGGATCGGCGGTGGGGGATTTTTCCGATTCGGTTAAACCGGGGGCGAGGTTGAGCCAGTTGGTGAAGTTGGTGGGAACGACGAGGCTGCCGGTGCCGAGGAAGCTGGAGGCGTGAGTGGTCGAGTTGTACGTGCCGGGCGGCATGGCGACTCCGCCAAGGGTGAGGGTGGCAATGGTGTCGGTGCCGGGGGAATTGAGATGGAGCTTCGCACCGGTGGAGATGGAGATCCCGGAGGAGTCGGCGAGATAGGGTTGGTCGAGGCGGAGCGTGCCGGCGGTGACGGTGGTGTTTCCGGTGTAGGCTTGGGCGGCGGTGAAGATCGGGATGGCGGTGCCGGATTTCACGAGGTGGATGGGCTGGGTGCCGTCCTGGATGGTGCCGATGAAGGTGCGGATCACGGTGGGAGCGAGGGTGAGTGTTGACGGGGTGCTGCCGGTGTTGGTGATGATGCCGGTGCCGATGGGAGACGAGCCGCCGGTGCCGTTGGAAAGGCCGGCGACGGTCTGGTGGTGGCCGTTGAGATCGAGGCGGCCGGAAACGGCGTTGCCGGCTAGCAGAAGGGGGGAAGCGGCGGGCAGCACGTCGGACGCGCCGAGCTTGAGCGCTCCGCCAGTGGCGCTGCTGGAGTAGGCGAGGGTGTCGCCGGTCCAGGTGGCGGGGGCGTTGAGGGTGATGTCGTCGCCGGTATTCACGCCGGCGCGGAAAATGACGTAGGTGCCGGGAGAGGATTCGCCGATGGAGTCGTTGAAGGTGAGGGATGCACCGTCCTGCACGCCGATGCGGGTGTTGGTAGCGGCGACAGTTAGGTTTCCGTTCCAGGTGTTGTCGCCGGACAGGCTTTGGATCGCGCCGCGTTGGACGGCGGGGGTGGGCGTGGTGGCGGTTTTCTGGCCGGTGCCGGAAATGGTGAGGGCCTGGGTCTCGCTGTAGGTTAGATTTCCGGTGAGTGCGAGGGTGGCATCTGCGGCGACGGATGCGCTGGTGCCGAGGGCGGCGGCGTTTTCCGGAATGAGGATGCCGGCGGTGATGGTGGTGGGGCCGGTGTAGGTGTTCGCGGCGGGCAGGGTGAGGATGCCGGTTCCGGACTTGACGAGGCCGCCGTTAGGTGATGCGGAATCGGTGCGGAGAAGTTGGGCGACGGTGATGCTGTGGGTGGAGGTGTCGAGGGTGACGCCACTGGATTGGATGAAGGTGTTGGTGAGGTTTTCGAGGAAAGTGGTGGATGATGTGGAGGCGCGGAGGGTGCCTCCATTGAGATGGAGGGTGCCTGAGCCGGAGCCGGTGCGGGCGATGCCGCTGGTGGTGAGGGTGGCGGCGTTCAGGTGGACGGTGGCGCTGCCGCCGCTGCCGAAGCTGAGGTTGAGGATGCCGATGTTGGCGGTGCCGGCGTTGAGATTGAGGGTGCCGGTGCCTTGGCCGGTGACGCCGAGCTGGAGTTCGTCGCTGGAGAAGGAGCCGCCGTCGAGCGTGAGGGTGCCGGTGTTGCCCTGGCCGTTTCCGATGACGTCGGGGCCTTTTGCGCCTGCGGTGGAAAACGAGCCGCCGGTGATGGTCATGATGCCGGAGGTGTTCGCATTGTTCGCACCGCTGCCGATGACGAGGCCGCGGTCGGAGGGGCGGAAGACGGTGGTGCCGCGGGCGGCGTCGTAAATGAGCGGGTTGTTGGCGTTGTTGTTGACGTTGAGCCGGGTGAAGAAGGTGCCGCCGGATGGGGCGGGGGTGGGGGTCCAGTTGGAGGCGACGGTGTAGTCGCTGCTGGTGGCGCCGGTCCACTGGATGGTGGCTGCGGCCGGGTTGGTGTCGGCTTCGTATTCGGCGAGGTTGTTGACGCCGTCGCCGTCGGCATCGCCGGTGGCGGTTTGGGTGAGATCGCCGAAGTGGAACACTTCCCAATCGTTAGGGATGCCGTCGCCATCGGAGTCGGTGACGATGCCCATGTCGCGGCGGAGGGCAGAGACCATTTTGATGTGGCGGACGCGGTTGGTGGTGCTGTCTTCGCTGGCTTGGTTGAGACCGTAAGGCCAGAAATGCGCGGAATCGGCATTGAGTGTGGCGGAAGCACCGTCGAAGAGTTTGACGCGGTTGATGGCGAAGGTGCCGATCCAGGTGTTTCCGGAGCGGTTGTTGTTCCACTGGCTGACGGTGCCGACGCCGAGGGTATGGGAGATCTCGTGAAGGGCGGTGCGGGTGCTGATTTGCCCGCCGAAGTTGATGGTGCCGTTGTAGCTGCCGTTCGCGGTGGGGACGGAGGCGTCGTAGTTGATCCAGAGGGATTTCGGGAAGTAGCCGTTGGCGTTGTAGAGGGCGACGGCCTCGGTCATGGCATTGACGATGGCAGTGCGCTTGTCGGCCGGCCACGATGTGTTGTTGCTGGCGAGCGACCAGGTAAGCTGGGCGCTGGCGGTTAGAGTCAGGGCGAGGTGGAGGAGGAGCGGGCGCACGGTGATTTATTGGGCAGAGGCTCGGAGGAAGCCTTTGTTGGGGAGTCCGTTCGTATCCGTGAGACAGAAGGTTTTAAAAACGTAGCCGGATTTGGCGGAGCCGGTGCCGAGGTGGGGGATGACTTCGTTCACCGGGCTGTTGAAATCCGATAGGTCAGTGCTTCCTTCGATGCGGTAGGTGATGCCGTCGATGGATGGGGAGACGAGGTCGGGGCCGTCCGCGGTGAAGGTGGTGCCGACGCGGACTTCGAGGGTGAGGGTGAGGTCGGGGAGCGAGTCGTTGTTCGCGTCGGTGGTGCGGAGCTGGCGCTGGCCGTTGTCAGTGGGTGAAGTGGGGTTACCGGCGAAGGCGAATTCGGCGAGGTTGTTGTGGCCGTCGTTGTCGGGATCGGCGTAGGGAAGTTTTTGTTGGGCGGAGAGGGCGGGGAAGGTGTCGATCCACGAGGTGAATGCGGCGGGACCTGAAGCGGTGACGATGAGGCTGCCGGCACCGGAGATGCGGCCGGAGCTGTTGGCAGAGTTGTAGGTGCCGGAGGGCTGCCAGACGCCGTTGATGCGTAGGGAGGTGACGGTGTGGGAGGATGATAGATTGAGGGTTCCGGCGTCGAGCTGGACGGAGTTGGTGGTGGCGAGGGCGGTGGCGGAGGTGAGGGAGAGGGCGGCGGTACCGGATTTGGCGAGGGTGAGACTGCCGGTGAGTCTGCCTGAGTAGGTGGTGTTCGCGGCAAGGTTCACGGTGAGGACGGCGGGTGTGGCGGAAGTGATCTCGTTGGTAAAGGTGCCGGACGTCTGGGTGACGGAGATGGCGGAAACCTCCTGGTTGAAGCCGGCGAGGTCGAGTTTTCCGGAGACGTTGAAAGCGCCGAATTTGAGCGGGGTGGCGACGGGGAGCGTGTTGGATGCGCTGAGCTTGAGCACGCCGCCGATGATGGAGGTGTCGCCTGAGTAATTGTTAGCGCCTGAGAGGATGACGGTGGCGGTCATGTCATTGGGGCGGATGGTGATGCCGGTGGTGCCGGAAATGGGGCCGGAGACGATGAGGGTGGCATTCGCTTGTGCGCCAAGGCGGGTGCCGCTGGCGGCGAGGGTGATGGGGCCGGTCCAAGTGTTGGTACCGGATTTCGAGTTGAGGGCACCGTTGAAAAACGAGGAGCCGCCGGTGCCGGAGAGGGTGAGTGGTTCGCCGGTAACGGTGATATTTCCTTCCAGTTCGAGGCGGGCGTTGTTGGCGACGGCGGTGCTGGCAGTGGCAGAGCCGAGGGCGGAGGGATGCTGGAGACTGACGACACCGGCGTCGATAGAGGTCGGGCCGGAGTAGGTGTTCGCGGTGGCGAGGGTGAGGGTGTTGGTGCCGGACTTGGTGAGGCCGGTAGTGCCTGACAGGGATCCACTGCCGGATAGGGTGAAGGCCTTGGTGGAGTTGCTGACGGCGAGCGATCCGGGGGCGAGGGTGCCGGTGAGGTTGATGGCAGGCGAGTTGGAGCCGGTGTCACTGATGGTGAGGTGGCGCTTGTCGCGGAAGACGCGCGGGGTGGTGTTTTCAAGCCAGTTGGCGGTGGTGGCGAGGTCCCATGAATTGGTGCCGCCGCCCTGCCAGACGAGGGGGATGAACGAGGAATTGCTCTTGGGATCGGTGCCGGCTTCGAATTCCTCCTGGTTGGTCATGCCGTCGTTGTCGGGATCCGCGGCGGGTTGGCCGTCGGGATTATCCAGGGTGGTGAAATGGATGAGCTGCCAGGCTTGATAGAGCGCCTGGTCCTGGAGCACGACGGCGATTTCTCCCGGGGTGGCGGTGTCGAGGGTGGCCTGATAGTTGGCGGGAATGTTCTGGAGGGTGACGGAGCCAAGGGTGAGGGTGCCGGTGTAGGTGGCGAGCAGATTGCGGCCGGGGGTGGTGGTGCCGGAGGGAAGGTGGATGGTGCCCGCGAGGTCGAGGTTGCCGGTGACGGAGAGGAGTTCGGAGTAATTGGATAGATCTAGGATTCCTTTGAGATCGGCGTCGCCGGTGAGGGAGAGATTGCCGCCTAACGGAGAGAGGCTGCCGCTGGAGACGAGGGGGGCCTGCAGGGTGCCATGGCCGAGGAGGGTGCCGCCGGTGAAGATTTCGCAGGCGGAACCGGTGATCTTCGCGCCGCTGTTGAGTTGGAGGGTGGCGGTGGGTTCGATGGAGATTTCGCTGGTGCCGGCGACGGTGTCGGTGGAGGCATCGCCGTAGGAAAGGGTGCCTTGATCGACGGTGATGCCAGCGCTGACGGTGCCGGTGCCGGTGAGCGACCAGGTGCCGGTGCCGGTTTTTTCGAGGCCGATGGCGCCGCCGTTGACGAAGGGGGTGAAATTACCGGCGAAGGTGGTGGAGGTGTCGAGCAGGCCGACGCGCCAGGTGACGGGGCCGGTGGAGTTCTGGCTGCCGGAAATGGTGGCGGTGCTGATGCCGGAGAGGCTGCCGAAATCGATGGTGACGGGGGTGGGCGAGTTGACGGTGTATTCGAGCTGGGTTTGCTCCAGATTGACGGTCGCGAGGGGGAAGCCGGTGGTCGCGCCGATTTGGAAGCGGGGCGAGTTCGCGCCGCTGGCGGGGCGCTTCGCATTGATGGTGCCGGAGAAGGCGGACCAGTCGCCGGTGATGGCGGCGCGGTAGTAGTTGGTGGTTAGATTGAGCGTGCCGGAGCCGGTTAGGGATCCGGTGAGGGCGGCAAAGGGCGCGGAGTTGATGCCGCGGGTGGTGTTGTGGATGTTTCCAACCTGGCCGGCGGGTATGATGAGGTCGTTGGTGAGGGGGCCGTGGAGGATGTCGTAGTAACTGCCGCTGCCGGTGTGGCCCTGGAGGGTGAGCGTGCCACCGTTGAAGGTGATGGGGCCGGTGCCTAGGCCGTAGGAATTGGCGGGGGCGAGGATGGAACCGGTGGTCTGGGTGGCGTTGGAGGTGAGGAGCAGGGTGCCGCCGTCGAGGAAGGTGCCGCCGGTGTAGGTATTGCGGGTTTCGAAGGTGAGGGCCGTGGTGCTGCCGGTGGCGGTGGCGTTCTGGGAGAGCGTGAGGGCGGTGGCGCTGGTGACAATTAGAACCGTGGTGCCCGCGGGGATGCCGGTGCCGGTGACGGTCATGCCGGGCAGCAGGTTGGCGGTGCTGGAGACGGTGACCGTGGGGCTGGTGGTGGTGAGCGTGGAGTTGGTCAGGGTGTATTGCGGGAGATTCAGCGTGAGGGTGCCGGTGCCGGATTTGACGAGGGACGAGGTGCCGGTGATGGGCGCACCGGTGAAGGTGTAGGGGCGGGCGGCGGTGTTGGTGACAGTGAGGCTTTGCGGGGCGACGGGCTGGGTGATGGTGACGGTCCCGTTAGTTGCATTGTCCTCGAAGGTGACATTGTCGAAGTTGAAAAAGGTGGTGGGGGAGGCACCGGTCCAGGCGGCGGTGGTCTGCTGGTCCCAGAGGCCGCCGTTGGTGCCGGTCCAGGTGAGGTCGGCGTTGGTGCCGGAGGCGACGAGGCGTACATAGCCGGGGGCGGTGCCGGAGGCGTTTCGCACGAATGCGATGGATTGGCGCGAGCCTGTGGGCAGGTTTGAGGAAAACGTGACGCCGCTGGCGGTGAGGGTGCCAGGGGTGGTGATGAGTTCGTAGGTGCCGGGGGCGAGAATTCCGGCGGTGAGATTGAAGATGAAATTCTGCGTTCCGCTGAGGCTAACGGCTCCGGTGGCTTGGAGGCGGTCGTTTCCGGCAGCGGGATTGTTGGATAGATCGAAGCGGAGCGTGGGCGAGGTGAGGCTGAGCGAGGCGGCGGCGAGCGTGCCGGCTGTGGATCCATCGGCCGCGCCGGGGGAGAGGATGGCTCCGGCGGCGGTGGTGAGGGAACCGCCGAGGGTGCCCGTGCCTGACAGGGTGGCGTTTGCGGCGACGGCGACCGGAGAGGTGCCGAAGGTTCCTAGCAGGGCGAGCGAACCGGAGTTGATGTTCGTTGCTCCGCTGTGGGTGCTGTTTCCGGTGAGGGTGAGGGTTCCGCTGCCGGTTTTGGTAAGGGCGGTGAGGCCTTGTCCGCCATTGGTGATCTTACCGGAGAAGGTCGTGGAGGTGCCGAGCGCCCCGACGACGTAGTTGGTGACGGCGGTGGTGCTGCTGGCTCCGGAGAGGAAGGTGCCGGAAGAACCAGTTAGGGCTCCCAGGTTGAAGGGCGAGCCGCCGTTGCGGGTGAACAGGGTGGCGGTGGAGGTCCCGAGATCGAAGGCAGTGGTGGAGCTACCGGTGTTTCCGTAAAGGCGGATGCTGCCGGTGCTGGCACCGAGTGACAGGTCGCCGGTGAAGGTGGCCATGCTGCCGCCGAGGGTGAGCAGGTTGGAGCCAGTGTTGGTGAGGTGGATGGTGCCGGAACCGGACCACGCGCCATTCATGGTGCGGCTGCCTGATGGGTTGATGGCTACGGTGCCGTCGATCACCAGGGCGTTGGATTGATCGGCGGAGAATCCGAGAGTGCCGGCGGTGAAGGTGATGGGGCCGGTGCCGAGGGCATTGGCGGTGGTGAGGGAAACGGTGCCGCCTTCGAGGGTGGCGGCGGTGAACGTGTTAGGCCCGGTGTTCGAGATGGTGAAGGAGCCGGTGCCGGATTTGGTGAAACGACCGGTGGCAGCGAGTGAGCCGGTGCCTTGGAGAGTGAAGTTTTTGGACGTGTTGTTGACGGTTAGGGAATCGGGGGCGAGGGCACCGACGACTTTGAGCGTGGGGTTGTTCGAGCCGGTGTCATCGATGGCGACGGCATCGCCATTGGCAAACGCGGTAGGTCCGAGGAGGGAGAAGAAATTTGCGGTGGCGGTGTCCCAGTTGTTCGTCGCGCTGTCGCCGACCCAGGAGACGGGGCGGGCGAGGGGCTGGGTGGAGACGAGCAGGCAGCACTGCTGGGTCCAAGTGGAGCCCGCGGAATCGGTGACGGTGAAGTGGAAGCCGGCGCGGCCGGAGGTTTCGAGGGGGGGCGTGAAGCGGACGATGGCGTTTCCGGGCCCGCTCTGGGTGGCGGTGCCGCCGGTGAGGTTGGAGAGGGCGAAGACGGGGCTGGCGGTGAAGCCGGAGGTGAATTTCCGGAGATCGATGTCGATGAAGGTGGGCGAAATTGCGGTGTTTTTCGCGACGGTACCGTGGGGGACGGCCTTGAAGTGGAGGTATTCTTCGAGGCGGGTGTAGCCGGCGGGTGAGCCGGGGGGAAAGAAGGAGGCGGCGCTTTGAGGGGCGGTGAGGACGGTATTGTTGTCGGTTGCGGCCTTGTCGTATCCGACAGCGTCCTCCCAACCGTCAGGCATGCCGTCGAGGTCGGTGTCGAGCGGGGCGGTGGCGGACTGGAGGTCGGCGAAAGCGGTGCCGGTGGAGAGGTTGAGTTCGAGAGGATCGGAAATGATGCCGCGCTGGAGGTTGGCGGCGCGGGTGATGCAGAGCTGGGTGATTTCATCGCGGAGAGGGCGCGGGCCGATTTCCATGCGGATGGCCCCAGTCTGGGAGATGATTTTTTGATAGCCGGTGAGGCGCGGGGTGGCGGTGACGGGAACTCCGATGATGGGGTTGGCGGAATTTCCAAGGTCGGTCTGCGGCCAGGCGGTGGCGGTCTGGCTGTAGCCGGACGAACTGACTAGCTGATAGTTGGTGCGGGAAACGTCGAGGATGCCGTTGTTGTTGCCATCGAGGGCGGAGTCGGCCATGTGGAGTTTGAACTTGGTGGAGCCGTCGTCGTTGAGGTCTCCACCGTAGATCGCGGAACTGGTGGAGCCGCCGTGGACGAAGGAGCTGTTGCGGATGTTGAGGCGGTGGTTGATTCCGACGCCGCCGGAGACTTCCGGGGCCATGTTGAACCCGTTGTTCCAACCGAAGACGAGGTTGTTGACCCAATCGAACACTTCGCCGCCGATGAGCTTGGGGTTGCGGGTGTGGTTGTTCGCCCAGAGCGTGTGGTGGACGGTAGCGTGTTTGACTTTCCAGAGTCCGCCGGCGGAGTGGCTTTGGAGGCCCCAGGCGTTGGTGGACCACTGGAAGGTCATGTGTTCGGGGGCGAGTCCGAAGGATGACATGTTTTCATCGGTGGAGAACATCACGTCGCAGTGGTCGAAGATGATGCGCTGGGCGGCACCGATGTTGATGGCATCGCCACCGGCGGCTTGTTTGCCATAGCGGAAACGGATGTTGCGGATCACCAGATCGCTCCCGGTGAAGTTGATGGGCCTGTACCAAAAACAGATGCCATCACCCGGCGCGGTCTGGCCGGCGATGGTGATTTTGTTCTTGGAGAGGTTCAGGGTGGAAGACAGGCGGATGTGGCCGGAAACCTTGAAAAGAATGGTGCGTCCTGAGGCGGGTGCGGTGGTGATGCCTTCTGCGAAGGAACCTGCGCCGGAAGTATTGAGGTTGGTGACGTAATAGACATCGCCGCCGCGGCCGCCGGTGGCGATGGAGCCGTATCCTTCCGCGCCGGGGAAGGCGGGGAGCTGGGCGTGAGCCGTGGCCAGGGCTAACGGAATTGCTGGCAGGAAACTGAGGATTCGATTCATGGGCATATCGACGCCACCAGTGGCAGAAGGAGATCCGGGAAGGTTTTACGAGGTGGGCCCAGAACGCCGGGGTGAAGAAAAAATCGGGCAAGATCCGAAAACGACCGGATCCTGCCCGTGGCTGTCTCAGTAGGGAGACGAAGGATGGGATGGTGATTGAATCATGGCTTGATCACCTGGAGGCGACCGAAGAGTTTGGTGTTCGGGCTTTTCACGACAGAGATTTCGATTTTATCGATTCCAGGGCTCGGGGTGTCCGGCGTGACCATCACTCCGGAGCCTCCGGGGATGGTCACGTCAATCCAGCTGCTTAGATTGGTTCCGTATTGGAAGATCTGCGTGGTATCCGCTGCGGAATCCGTGCGGCGATAGAGCGTAAAGATGAAGTTCGCGCCACTGGCGTCGAGTGTCGGCAGGATGGAGGTGGACGACTCGGCTGGCTGGCCGTTGAAGAGCACGTATTCCATCAGGTTGCTGATGCCGTCGTAGTCGGGATCGTCGGTAGGATCCTGATCGCCAACGGGCAGGCCGAAGCCGGTAATCCAGCCTGCGTATCCGGCGGCGGCGGGGAGGATGAGCTTGATTTCCCCCTCCGTGGAGTAGTCGAGCGACGCGCCGGCGGGGAGTGCCGGGACCGGGGTGAAGGTGCCGGTTAGAGTGCCCGAGTAGGTGGCGATGGTGTAGGTGCCGGCGACGGGTGTGACGGTATTGAGCGCGAACCTGGCACCGGAGATGTTGAGGCTGCCATTGACGAAAAGTGCGTCAGCGGCATCGGAGACCACATCACAGGCGTAGGTTCCGGCGATGGTGGTTTCCGAGACGTTGAGCGAGCCTGCGGTGCCGACGGTGCCGGGATTGACGATCCCCTCCGCGCCACCGCTTGCGGCGGCGACGAGCAGGGTGCCGTTGATCGTGCCGCCCGCGCCGGTGAGGGTGGGGGAGCCGGTGGCGGTGGCTCCGCCGACGGTGACACTGGCGCTGTCGAGTGAGTTGTTGATGCCGAGTGTGCCGCTTCTGACGCTGGTGGGGCCGCTGTAGCTGTTGAAACCGGTGAACGTCTGGATGCCGCTTCCCACCTTGACGAGTGAGAGCTCGCCGTTGGTGTTCGCGATCAAACCGGAGAAGGTTGCGGTGGCATCACCGTCGCCGAGGGTGAGGGTGTTGGAGGTGCCGGTGGAGAGGTTGTCGACGGTGCCGGACCCGCCGAGGCCGTTGATGGTCTCGTTGAAACCGGCGAGGTCGAGCTTGCTGGAGGCCATGACGACGTTGCCCTTGTCTGGTCCGTTAGGAATCTGGTTGGCTGTGCCGAGGATCAGGGTGGTGAATCCTCCGTTGATGGCGGTGTTCCCCGTGTAGCTGTTAGCGCTGGCGGTCTGGTTGTTCAGTGTGAGGGCGAGGCTGTTGACTCCGGCGGCGTTCACGGTGAGGCCGGCGGCGGGATTGTTGCCGGTGGAGATGGGGCCGGTGAGGGTGATCTCCCCATTTCCGGCGGACCCGTTGGTGACATTGTTGCGGAAGAAGGCGCTTGCTTCATTGGCGAGGATGGCGCCACTGATGAGGTTGCCGCCGCTTTCCACGCGGAAGGTGCCGGCGGTGTCGGTACCGGCTGCGGAGTTGACGATGATGTCGTTGGCGATGATGCGGCCGGCGGCGTTGAAGTAGACCTGCACTTTGTCGGAGGACGCCTCGCCGATCATGATCGGTCCGGTGCCGTAAGGGCCGCTGGTGACCAGCCCGGTTTCCGGGTCCACCGTGGTGAACGAGGAGAAGGGAATCAGGCGGGTTCCGTTGGTGGCCGGGTCGACTCCCCCGAGCAGTGTCAGGCCGCCGGAGTAGGTGTTGTCGAAATTGTTAGGAACGTTGCTCGCATTGGCTGCGCGGCATTTTAAGGCGATTTTCCGGGTGCCGCCATCGGTGATGGCTCCGAGGAAGCTCGATCCACCGTTAAGCAACGAGAGGGTGCTGGTGCCGGTGACTTCGGAGCTGGAGGAGATGGAGTTGGAGAGCGCGCCGGCGTTGATGGTGGTGAAGGCGGCGTCAAAACCACCGAGATCGAACGAAGTGGAGGCGTTCAGCACCAGGGGGCCGGTGCCGGTGAAAGCGGCGGAACTTCCGGCTCTGATCGAGCCGGAGGCCACGAGGGTGGTTCCGGTGTGGGAATTGCTTCCGGAAACCGTGAGTATGTTAGGTCCTACGTTGGCGACACCGATCGCACCGGTGAGATTGGAGGCGTAGTTGCGGTTGGCGGCCTCCGTGTCAAAGCCGAGGATGGCACCCGCTCCGAAGTTTCCGGTAGTGGCCAACATGGTGGCGACACTGCCGTCCGAAACGGTGTTCTGCACGGCGAGGGTGGCCCCGCTGGCGATGGGGTAGCGGCCGTTGGCATTCCATCCCGGAAGGGAATCGGTGGTGGCGATGGAGAGGATGCCGGAGCTGACGTTGGTATTGCCGGCGTAGGTGTTAGTGTTGCTCAGCGTGACCTTGCCGTTTCCGGTTTTGTTGAGGGTGGCGGAGCCGATGATTTTACCGGTGCCAGCCAGGACATAGTCGTTTTCGACGGTGTTGGTGAAATCAACGGCTGCTGGAGAGACATCGGTGGTGAGGGTGACGGTGCCGCCGCCGGAAATGGTCGGGAAGGTGACGGGGGCGGGATCCGAGTAGGTGGCAAGGAAGCTGTTCCAGTTCAAGCTGGTGGTGTCCCAGTCGCCGGTGCCCGGAGTGCCGCTGTCTCCGGACCAGACGAATCCGCCCTGGGTGACGTCCAGATAGATCAGCCCCGCCCCATCGTCCTCAAGGGTTGCCAACACACCTGGTGGCAGTGAGGCGGTGTTGAGGGTGAGATTGGAGAATCCGGACAGGGTGCCATATTTGACAAGCGGGATTTGTCCGACGACGAATTGTGATCCGGTAATGTTGACCGTGGTCGGAGAGTTGAAGGTGACGGCACCGGCAGTATCAATCATTGCGAGATTGGATGGATTGAAAACCCCGACGCTGAAGTTCATGAGATTTCCGCTGTGGGTGAACGAGGAGGGCTTCCACGAGGCGAGGCCTGCCGGAACGACGAGGCCTCCGGCGTTGACGATGGCGGGTCCCGTGGTGGTGGAAACCGCGCCGAGGGTGAGGTTAGCGGTTCCGTTTTTGGTGATTCCTCCGCCGAGGGAGGCTGCGTCTGCGAGCAGCGGACGGGTGATGGTGATGTGGTTGGTGCCGTCGGCTTCGATGATCGCGCCTCCCGCCTTGACGTTGATGATGGTATTTCCGTTGGACGGCGTGGCAATGAAGGTGGCGGAGGCGGTGCGGGCCTTGAGCGTGCCGCCGTCGAAGTTGAAGATGTTGTTACCGCCGCCGGAGTAGGTCAGCTTGTTCATGGCGAGCGTGCCGCCTGTTTCAAGGTTGATCGTGGCCGTGGTGTTGTTGGTGACCAGATCGAACAATGTGGCACTGCCGTTTTTGATGTTCAGTGTGGCGGTGCTGCCGAATCCAAGGCCCATGGCCGTATTCACGCTGGTGCCGATGTAGTGCGCATCACCGCTGTTGGCGGTGCCGTCAATGGTCAGCGTGCCGGCGTTTCCGGTGACGTTGCCGATGATGTCCGAGCCAATGCCGCCGAGGGTGGAGAAGGTGCCGCCACTGATGATCATCGAGCCGTTGGCTCCGCTGCCGATGACAAGTCCGCGAGAGCCGGATGCCGCGTCAGCGGCGTAGGTGGTGATGACGCCGGGGAAGTTGTAGGTGGCGGGTTTGGAGATATTCGCGCCCGTGTTGCTGACGCTCAAACGGTGGGTGAAGGAGCCATTGGTCTGGGCGACGCCACTGGCGTTCCAGTTGGTAGCGGTCGTCCAGACGGTATCGGTGGTGCCAAGCCAGGTATATTGGGTCGCAGAGGCGACGCCGGCGGCAAAGGCCGTGAGGGTGGTGACGAGGGCGAGCTGGGAAGCCTGGTGAATACTGCGGAAGATGATGGATTTTGGTTTCATGGAATGGTCCGTGGTTTGAATGGATGGATTGATAAGAAATGGTATGGAGGTTATCTGTAAGTCTGGCCGATCCCGCGGATCGGTTGTGGCAAGCTCAGGAATCACCGCTGTACCGAGCGCCGGCGTCGAAGGAGGCCGGCTCCGATGAGGAGGCCGGCCAATGCGCTGGTGGGCTCGGGGACGGCGGACCAGGTGAGGGTCGAGCCGTTGATGGAGAAGGCGCCGTAGCTGGAAACATTCTGAAGCTCGTTGCTGGTGTTGTATACCGAGACGGCTTTGTCCGACCAACCGCTAGAGAGGGTTCCGGCAGTGAGGTTCCAGATGTTGCCGAAGGTCTGATCGCTGTTCCAGAAGGTGTTGCTGAAGCTGACCCCGGTGTTCATGATGACCTTGAACGTCGCGTCGGCGTCGATGGCGAGATCCCCCGTAATGTCCACGGCATCGAAATCAGCACCACGGGTTCCTGTCCCATCCACATTGGCTGCCAGGTCCCACTCGAAGATCGAAGTGGAGGTATAGCTAACATTCCCGGTGATGTCTTGCTGTCCCGGACTGCTGCCCACGGCGTGCGTGCCTGCGATGAACAGCGTCTTGCCGGTGGCGTTGATGGTGCCGTCGCCGGAGAGCTTCTGGCCGCTTCCCACCGTAAACGTGTCTGCCGTGATGCCGGAAACATCGAGCGTGCCATTGATGACCAAGTTCGCGCTGTTGGCGATGGAGCCCGTTTCAGTGAGGGCAAGGGTGCCTGTGGTGACGGTGGTGTCGCCCGCGTAAGTGTTGGTGTTGGTGAGCGTGAGTGTGTCGGCACCGGTCTTGGTCAATGCGGTGGATCCGGTGATCACGCCAGCGTAGGTGGACGGCGAGGCGGCTGCCGTGTTGACCGTTAGCGTCGCCGCCGTGGCGGACTTGATTTCGTTAGTGGTGCCGCTGTTGACGGACAAGCCGGCGATTTCCTGATTCTGTCCATTCAGGTTGAGAATGCCGGAAACCGCGCTGCCGCCAAAGATGAGCTTGGTGCCGGTGGGCAGGCGATTTGCACCGCCGGAGAGTTTTACTTCACCCGTATTGGAAACAATGGTGGTGTCGCCAAGGTAGGTATTTGCCCCGGAGATTTCCAAAGTCGTGCCGGAGTTGGGGCGAAGTGTGAGTCCGTTGGGTGCGGTGCTGCCACTGATGGCACCGGAGATTTTGAGACTTCCGGAGTTTGCGCCGATTCGGGTGCCTGCGGTTGACCCAACAACCACATTGCCCTGCCATTCGTTGGCACCGGAGTTCCCTTGGATGGCACCGAAAAAGTTGCCACCGGTTCCATTGATAGTGACGGATTTGCCGCTGCCTGTGGCGATGCCGCCATCCAGCGAGAGGCGTCCTGAACTGACGGTAACACCCGACGTGCCATCAATGGCAGTGGCGGAAGTGAGCCGCAGCTCACCGTTGCTGATGGCGGTGGCACCGGTGTAGCCGTTGGTTCCGGAAAGGATGACGGTGCCGGATCCGCTGGTGGTGAGTGCTCCGGTTCCCGTGATGCCGGCAGCGAAGTTGGTGCCTTGGGTGACGGTGCCGGTTCGGTTGAATGCCAGCGTGCCATTGTTGGTGATGGTGCTGGCGGAGGAGAGCACGCCGGCTGATCCGCCATTGCCGATCTGGAGAGTGCCACCGCTGATGAGGGTGGCTCCGCCATAGGTGTTGGTTCCTGATAGGATCTGGGTGCCGGAGCCGATTTTGGTCAGCGAGAGGGTGCCGAAGGTGTTCTGGATCGCACCGCTGAAGTTCTGGGCCGTGGCATCGCCATCGCCGACGGTGAGGGTGTTGGATGTTCCCGCAGCCACGTTGTTGACAGTGCCAGCACCGGAAAGGCCGTTGATGGTTTCATCGAAGCCCGCGAGGTCAAGAAACCCGGAACTCAGGACGACATTTCCCTTGCCCGCGCCATTGGGGATCTGGTTGGAGGCACCGAGGGCGAGGGTGGTTTGAGCGCTGTTGTTGGTGGTGGCACCGGCGTAGTCGTTGGGACTGCCCGTGGCGTTGTCGAGTGTGGTTGTCCAGGTGAATGAGTTGGCGGATTGGAAGAAGCGGAAGCCGCTGTTTCCGGTCAGTTTTCCACTAAGTAGCAACTGGGTAGTGCCCACAGCGTTCTGATCGGATCCAAACCAAGCGTCCGCCAGATTGGCATTGATGTTGCCTGAGATGACCAAACCGGTTAGCTCGGTGGAGTTGGTGCCGATGCGGAAAGTTCCAGCACGCGAGCCGTTTCCAGTATTTCCGTTTACGATGATGTCGTTCAGGATCGTGCGCTTGCCTCCTGCGAACCAGATCTGACTGCTGCCGTTGACGGTGACGGAGCCCGTACCGAACTGGCTGCTGGTAATGGCTCCGGGCGTTCCGAGTGCGACCGACTGAACACTTGCGCGCATGGTGCCGCTCAGGATGAGTCCGCCCGAGTAGGTGTTGTTAACGTTGGACGTCGCCTGCCATGAACCGGTTTCGTTGCCGGTGAGATTGACCTGCAACTTGCGTGTGCCGTTGTCCGTGAAAAGCGCGCTCGCAGCGGTATCAGATGCAAGGGCTGAAATCGTTAGGATATCCGTGCCCGCTCCGGCTCCGGAGGTGGTAATGATATTGTTGGAGGTGCTGGTCAGGGTGGTGAACGAGGTATTGAATCCGCCCAGATCGAAGGTGGCGGTATTGCTCAAGTTGAGGGCGGAAGATGTAGTAAACGCAAAGGCGCCTCCCGCCTTGAGGGTTCCGGCGGAGATGGCGGTGGCACCAGTGTAGGTGTTGTTGCCGGAGAGGGTGGCGTTTCCTACGCCGGATTTGGTGAAGCCGGCGGAGCCATTGGCTAGCAGGTTGGCGGAGATGATGGCTTCGCCGGAGCCATTGCTCACCGCGTAGGATGTGCCGGTGAGGCTGCCGTTGCCGATGGAATTGCCACGTGAAGCGGCGGTTGTAACGGAGACCGTGCCGACGGAGATCGAGAGTCCGCCAAGATCCAAGGAGCTGCCTCCCCCTAGGGTGAGCACGGCACCGTTGCCCAGTGTGCCCGCTCCGGTGAGCGTAACGGCCCCCTCATTGATGGCGGTGGTGCCGGTGTAGGTGTTCGCACCGGAGAGAGTGACCGAGCCAGCGCCGGACTTGGTGAAACCGGCACCGCCGTTTGCGAGTAGGTTCGCGGTGATTCCGACGTTTCCGCTGGAGTTGCTGACCGCGTAGGAGGTGCCGGTAAGGCTGCCATTGGTGAGGGTGTCTCCACTTGCGGCAGGAGCCGTGATTGAAACCGCACCGACGGATTGACTGCCGCCTCCAAGGTCCAAGGAGGCACCGTTCATGGTGAGCGAGGATCCGCTGCCCAGCGTGCCGGCACCACTGAGCGTGACGGCTCCGGCATTAAGGGTGGTGAGGCCTGAATACGTGTTGTTCGTGCTGATGGAGAGGCTTCCGGTGCCGTTTTTGGTGAGGTTTCCGTTGGAGATGCCGAAGGCTCCGGTAAGGGTGTAGTTCTTGGAGCTGTTATCAAAGATCGTGGTATTGGCTGCCACGTTGGCGGCGTCGATATCGACCGTGGTGGTTCCCGTGGCATTGTCATCGAAGAGCACGTCGTCTGTGGGAAGGAACACGGTATCAGTACCAGCCGTGACGAGTTTCCAGTTTCCAGTGGACGAGGTATTCCATTTGCCATCGCCGCCACCCACCCAGCGGGGGTTGTCGCCATTGATGGCGAGGGTGATGGCCGAGCCCGTGCTATCCCAGGTGGGGGATTGGCGGGCAGAGAGGTTGTTGACCGCATGGCCGAAGTTGTTGCCGCCGGTGCCACCGAGTGTGGTGAAGTTGATGAGGTTGTAAGTCGTGCCGTTGATCCAGCCTCCAGCGTTGTTGGCGGTGAGGACAACCTGTCCCGCCGTGGAATTGTTGGTCAGGGTAGTGGCGGTTAGAGGCGCGGTGGTGGAGTCGCTGAAGAGGTTGATCGCAGCACCGCCATTGAAGATGAGGGTTCCAATATTCAGAGCCGCGCCGGCGACGCCGTTGTTGTTGGAGATGATTCCGCCCGTGGCTGCGCCGACATTGACCGTGCTGACGGTTCCGCTGCCGGTGAGGGTGCCTTGGGTGAGGGTGACATCCGGCGAGATGGCGGTGCCGCCGGTGTGGAGGAGCTTTGCGGAGCTGCCATTCACGGTGATGCCGCTGGAGCTGTTGATCGCTCCTGAGCCGGTGAGGGAGAGGGTTCCGCCGGTGATGCTAGTGGCCCCGGAGTAGCTGGTGGCGGCGGTGAGGATCTGTGTGCTGTTGGAGCCGGTCTTGGTCAATCCGCCAGCGCCGGTGATATCCGCGGCGAAGGAGGCGGATCCTGCCTTGCTGCCTAGGCTGATGGTGTTTGCGCCCAGAGCAAGGGCATCAGAACCCGCGAGTGAACCAATGTTGTAGGTGTTGGTTCCGGCGACGATAAAGGTGACGGTCTGCGTTCCGGAGAAACCGGTATCGAGGGTGGCGTTTTGCAGGGCATTGAGGTTGTTCAATGCAAGGGTGCCAAGGTTCTGGGTGACGTTGCCGGAGAACGTGTTGGCTGCGCCAAGAGTGACCGTGCCGGTGCCATTGGCGCCACTTATAAGTCCATCGCTCGCCAACAGCAGATTCCCGCTGCCAGAGATCACTCCGTTGAGAATGATGCCGCTGCTAGCGCTGGCTGACGAGAGCGTAAGAGTTTTATCGTTCAGATTGATCGTGCCTGTGGCGGAAAACAAAAGCCTAGCATCGACCGCGCCTCGGGTCGTTAACACGGAATTCGCGGTGACGGTCACAGCTCCGTTCCAAGTGCTATGACCCAAGCGGGCTCGGATGGTGCCACCCGCCAATTCCGTGGACCACGCATTGTAGCTGATCGGATTATAAGATGGCGAGCTTCCAGCTACATGGCCCAGATTGAGAACCCCTGACGTGAGCTTTACTGTCGCAGAAGCGGTTCCAAGAGCAGCAGCGTTGTTGAGAATGATATGATTTTCTTTGGTCGCAAGAGCGAGTTCGAAAGAGGTAAGGTTGGTGCTGCCGTCGAATCGCAGGGGAGCTGCCGTTCCCAGATTCCTGGTGCTTCCGGTGGACTGGACTTTAAGACTTCCGGTCGCGTTTGAGCTGAAAACAAAGCCATCGGTTCCGTTCACGTCGATGATGCCGGGGCTGCCAGCACTTCCTCCAAATGCAATGGTTCCTCCAGAAATGGCGTAGTTGATGCTTTGGATGACGATCTTTGGAGTTGTTATAGTTGTGCCACTGGTGATGGTCACTGCTCCCGTTGTCCCGCCAAAAATCGCGTCATTTCCATCGACCCAGTTTCCGCGGGTTCCGCTGACCGAACCGTTCCTCCATAAATTTGCAGTGGACCAGTTCCCTGTGCCGCCGGTGCCAGCGGTGTCACCGTTTACGTCCCAGAAAAATTCTGCGGCGTATGAGGAGTGGCCGAAGCTGAGGATGATAGAGACAGCGAGTGCGGCGGTGCGGAGGAACGGGTTGGAGCGGTTTTTCATGGGATGGCGGAGGAGCGGTGGTGGGTTTGGGATCAGATGGCCGCGGGAGGCGCGGGTTGATAATTGTTGCCGGAAGGCTGCCCTGGACGGGATTTCCCAAGGGCACATGGGTTACTTGAAATGCTGGATTTGGCAGTGCGTGATCACAATATGCATTTGCGCAAGCTGTCTTCGATTTCGCGCAAATTTGGATTTTTTGTTCGTTAGGTATCCCCTGTTTGGGGGGAGTCGGGGGGGAAGGGATTGGCGCTCGGGGATTGCTGAATGCTGATTTCCGAACTTTGGAAAAAGATGGGGCGGGATCCGAGAAACCCATTAAACGGATCCCGCCCTTTGGTTTGCCTCCTCTCCTTGGAGACAAAAGGATTTGCGGTCTGCGGCTCAGTCGGCCTGGACGCGGACGAAAAGCTTCGTGGCGGACAGTGGCTTGGGAGTGGCGCTGAGGGTGACCAATACGGATTGGTTGGCACCTGCCGTGGTGGGAGTTTGAACGGCGGTGTCGTCCCGGGTCCAGGTGGCGAGGTCGGGGGAGGTCCAGACGGAGTAATCGAGGCCGCTGGCGGTTAGGCGCTGATAGGTGAAGGTGCCGGAGGTCTTGTCAAGCTGGACGAGGATGGGATTGACCGAGGATCCGCTGTTAGGGATGAGTCCGAAAGCGAACTCCTGGAAGTTGGTGAGGCCGTCGTTGTCGAGATCGCCGCCTTCGCTGCCGGTGGCGAGGCCGTAAGGGGCGCCCCAGGTGTCGTAGGCGGAGCCGGTCACGATGAGCTCGATTTCCTTGTTGGCATCGTCGTAGCTGACGCTGTAGCCGGCAGGCAGGGTGCCGCCGAGCGAGCCGGTGCGGGTGCCGGTGTAGGTGGCGATGACGTAGGTGCCGCCAGTGCCGGGATTGATCGCGTTGAGGTCGAGCGTGCTGCCGGTGAGGTTGAGATCCCCAGTGACCTCGAGGCGGTCGGTGGCGGCTGCGTCGATGTCAACGGCGTAGGTTCCATTGATGGTGGTCGCGGCGGCGACTTCGAGGATACCGACGCTTCCGTCGGTGCCGGGAGCCAGGGTGCCTCCGGAGGCGACGGTGACCGCACCACCGATGGTGCCTGTGCCGCCGAGGGTGGCGCTGTTGACCTGGACCGCGCCGGTGGCTCCGCTTTGGTCGCCGTTGATGAGGAGGGTGCCGCCGTCGACGGTGGTGGCTCCGGAGTAGGTGTTCGGGCCTGCGAGCGTTTGGGTTTCGGTGCCGGTCTTGGTGATTGCAAGGGTGCCGGTGGTGTTCCTGATCACGCCGGTGAAGCTGGTGGCGATGGCGGCTCCGTCGCCGAGGGTGAGGGTGTTGGAGGTGCCGGAGGCGACGTTGTCCACGGTGCCCGTGCCGATGAGGCCGTTGATGGTTTCATCGAAACCCGCGAGGTCGAGGGTGCCGGCGGTGACATCGACGTTTCCTTTGCCGGTGCCGTTAGGAATCTGGTTGGCGGCGCCAAGGGCAAGGGTGGTCGGGGCGCTGTTCACGACGGTGTTGCCGGCGTAGTCGTTAGGGCTGCCGGTCGTATTGTTGAGGGTGGTGGTCCACTTGGAGGAGTTGGCGGATACGAAAAAGCGGAATCCGTTGTTGCCGGTGAGTTTTCCGCTCAACAAGAGGGCGGTGCCATCGCTGGTGGAGTCGCTGCCGAACCAGGCGTTCGCCAGATTCGCAGTGATGTTTCCGGAAACGGAGATGTTTGTCAGGGCACTTGAGTTGGTGCCGATGCGGAATGTTCCGGAGCGGGAGCCCATGCCGCCGTTGCCATTGACGATGACGTCGTTGACGAGGGTCCGGTTGGAGCCTGCGATCCAGATCTGCGCACCCGCGTCGAAGGTGTTTCCGCCGTTGACGGTGATCGCGCCGCGGCCGAACGGGCCGCTGGTGATCGCGCCGGGTGCGCCGACGGTCCCGTTGGTGACCGAGATGCGGACCGTGCTGCCGATGGTCAGTCCACCGGAGAAGGTATTGGCGGTGTTGTTCAGGGGGCTGCCGCTGTTACCGGCGACGGAAACCGCCAGCTGGCGTACTCCGTTGTCGGTGAACAGGGCACCGGAGGTGGCCGTTAGGGCCGAGATTGTCAGCGTGTCCACGCCGGAGCCCGCGCCGGTGGTGGTGATGGTGTTGGCCGCGGTGGCGGTGAGGTTGGGGAACGAGGCGTTGAAGCCGCCGAGGTCGAGGGTGCTGCTGCCGGTCATGACCAGGGCGCTGGTGCCTGCGAAGGCGGTGGAGCTACCGGCTTTGAGCGTGCCTTCCGCAATGCTGGTGACTCCGGTATGGGTGTTGGTGCCTGCCAGAACGACCGTGCCGAGACCGACCTTGGTGAGGGTGGAGGCGGTGGTGTTGTTAGTGATTGACGAATTGATGGTGAGCGGCTCGGTGATGGAGTTGTTGCGCAGCAGGAGATCGCCGCCGGAAGTGGCGGCGGTGAGGATGCCGTCATTCGGGACGGTTCCCACGGTGAGTCCCTTGGCGGTGGTGCCAATCATGATGGCGGAGGTGGCCAGGGTGTTGGTGGACAGCAGGTCGATGACCGCAGGCTGGCTGGAGTTGTTCTGAAGCAGCGAGTTGATGGTGGTGGTCGCTGAGCCGAGGGTCATGCTGCCACCGCCGCCGTTGCTGTTGATGCGGACGTTGGTGTTAGGTCCGTCGGCGATGACCGAGCTGTCGGATAGATCGGTGTAGGCGGTGAAGGCGGTGATGGATCCATCAAGGCCGTTGGTGGAGTTGGTGGCCCAGTCGGAGCCGCCGACGGTGGCCCAGGTGCCGAGGATGCCGCTGGGATTGTTCAAGGTGTCGGTGGTGGCGATGCCGGAGGTGCTGAAATCAATGCTGGCACCGGCGTTGCGGGTGATGGCGTTCATTTGCAGGACCGCGCCGCCGGACGAGCGGACGAGCTTGGAGAAGGTGTTGGCGGTGAGGGTGGTGGAGAGCACGGCTTCGGTGTGGGTCCCGCCGACGAGTTCGAGCGTGGCACCGCCGAGGGTGAGGGCGGCGGTGTTGGAGAGTTTGGTGTCGTCCGTTCCGCCGACGCCGTAGTTGAGCTTCAATGTGCCGGAGTTGACGGAGGTGGTGCCGGTGTAGCTGTTGGTGCCGGAGAGTGTCCAGGTGCCGGTGCCGGCTTTGGCGAGCGAGGTGGCGGAAGTGCTGTTCGCGATGGGGCCGGCGATCTCGCCGGTGCCTGCGGTGGATCCCTGGAGGGTCAGGGTTTTCGCGCCGTTGCCGGTGGCGGTGACTCCGCTGGTGAACTTGAGCTCGCCGGTGCCGGACTGGTCGATTCTGCCGCCCTGGGTGGTGCCGCCGAGGTTGATGATGCGGTCGGTGGTTTCTCCGGTGCCGGTGTATCGCAACCCGCTGCCTTCGGCGGCTCCGAAGTTAATGGTGCCGCTGGCTGCGGTGGACGGGGCTCCGAAATTACTTCCGGTGGTGCCGACGCTGTTGAGGATGCTGGCGTTGACGAGGCCGCCGGTCAGGTTGGTGGCTCCGAGGTAGGTATTGATGCCGGAGACGATGACGGTGGCAGTGGCGTCCGCCGGGCGGAACGTGACGCTGTGGGTGCTGGCGCCGCTGTCGATGACGCCGGAGACTTCCATGCTGGAATTCACCTGCGCGCCGATCCGGGTGTCGCTGGCGGTGACCGTGATGCCGCCGGTCCATTTGTTAGTGCCGGTCCTGCTTTGGAGTGGGCCGAAGAAATTGGCTCCGCCATTTCCGGCCATGATGATGGACTCGCCGGTGACGGTGATGCCGCCGTCGAGTTCGAGGCGCGCGCCGGATGCGACCGAGGTGCCGCTGGCGGTGGTGCCGAGGGCACCCGGGTTCTGGATGGTCAGGATTCCCGTGCCGGTGACAGTGGTGGGACCGGAAAAGGTGTTAGCCTGATTCAGGGTCAGGGTGTTCGCACCAAGTTTTGTAAGGCCGAGCATGCCTTGCGCCGTGTTGCCGATGGGAACCGGGTAGGTCCGGCTGGCGGTGGTGGTGTCGAAGCCGATGGATGACCCGGCTGCGAAATTGGTGGTGCCAAGCATCGTGGCGATGTTGCCATCGGTGAGCGCATTGTAGACGGCGAGAGTCGCGCCGCTGGCGACCGAGTAGCGGCCATTGGTATCCCAGCCGGGAAGGGCGGCGGTGGAGGCGATGGTGAGCACTCCTTCGTTGATCAGGGTGGTACCATTATAGAGATTGGTGCCTGATAGGGTGAGCGCGCCGGCCCCGGATTTGGTAAGGCCTCCGGAACCGCCGCCGTCGAGCAGACTTTGGGCGATGAGGATGTTGAACGCGGCGGTGTCGATCTTCGCACCGAGGGATTTCACGTTGGCGGCGTCGAGGCCGGTCATGAAATCCGTGGTGTTGGTTTTCAGCGCTTTGAGCGTACCGCCATTGAAGTTGAAGGTGGAGTTGATGACGCCTGAGGTGGCTTCATAAACCTTGTTGACCGTGACCAGGCCGCCATCGAGGTCGAAAATGCCGGTTGTGTCGCCTGCCGCATTGCCCCCGAAGCGGATGCCGCCGGTGTTGCCTCCGTTCGTAAAGGAGATTTCACCGTCGGTGATTTTGACATTCACGGTGGAGGTCACGGCACCGTTGCCGAGGATCAGGTTGGTTCCGCCGGTGGCAGGGATGGAGAGGGTGCCTCCCTGGATGTTGACGATGGCACCGTCCGTGGTGTCGCCGACGATGATGCTGTTGTTGTTGCTGAGGAGGCCGCCGGTCTTGATGTTGAAGGTGGTTTCGCGGATGCTGAGGAGGCCGGAGGAGTTGCTGAGCTTGCCGCCGCTTTCGATGATGAAGGTGTTGCCAGCCTTGCTGACGCCATCGACCGCCCATTGCACGGCGCTGGAGACAGTGGCATTGGATCCGATGGTGGTGGTGACGCCGGTCCCTTGAGCGATGGCTCCGATGGCTCCGAGGGTGATGACGCGCTCGGTGGTGTCGTTCGACTGGAGGATGTAGTCGCCTGCGGAAAAGGACAGGGGAGCGCCGGCGGAGATGGCGCTTTGCAGGGTGACGGTGCCGCCAGGACCGTTGAAGGTGCCGGTGTCAGCGGTAGTCCAGACATCGTCCCAGCCACCTGCGACGCCGGTTTCCCAGATCCCGTCGGTTCCCGTCCAAGTGCGTGGAGCGGCGTTGGCGGCCTGGCCGAGGCAGAGGGAGATGGAGGCGGCGAGGACAAAGCTGCGGAGAAGTGGGTTGCGGAACGATGGTTTCATGGGATTGGATGGTGGATTCGGGGTTTCTTGGGATTTTAGGGTTTGGATCGGGCCGCAGGACGGCTGGAAGATGCTAGGGTCCGTGATGAACCGAGGGTGGGGCGGGCGGGGGGAGACGCCGGTGGGATTCGTTAGTTGAAGACGAGTGTGGGTTTTGATGAAATGGAGATTTCAACAGCCTCGCTTGCAGGGACAATGATCGGCTCCGTGCGGGTGGCCCGTCCGGCCAATTTTGCGCGTATTGTCTGTGATTTTGCGCTTGTTGCCTTGGTCGGACCGTTTTGGCCTCCCCTGTTTGGGGGAGGGGGCGGGTGGAAACGGCTTGAGCGGATTACCAGTAGATCTGCAGCCCACTGCTCAGTTTGTAGCGGATCTTGCCCTTGGAGATCGGCACCCACTCCGCATGGCCGTCCAGATAGATGACGTTCATGCCAAGGGGTTTGCCCTTTTCCATCAGCGCGGCCACCGGATCACTGCCTGGATATTCGCGGCAGACGCCGGACCAGAGCACCGGATACCACGCGTCGTCGGTGAAATTCCTTGGAAACGCTTTGCTCGGGTCTTCGATGATGGTTTCGTAGGGAGTCGCGCCGCGGTATTCGGCTTTGGTGGGCTTGACCAGCGTGCCGTATTTGAACCACGGATCTCTTCCAGGAGCCGCGTCATTGGCGAAATAGTTGTAGTGGACGGGGGTTTGGGAATCCGCTCCAAACATGGTCCACCATTTGTAATCCGGGCCACCTCCGACCACGCCCTTTGTAGGGATGTAGCAAGACTCCCTGGTGATCCCGTAAGATTCCAAAGTGTTTCTTCCAACCAGATAGTAAGGGGCTGGGTTGGTGCCTGCCTTGCCGTCCGTGCCTGCGTGGATCGCCGGAAGCCTGCCGGCATTGTCACCTCCCGCAGCCATGGCCGCGGCGGCGAGGCTTCTGAGGTTGCTCATGTCCGTCACCTTGATCGCGGAGCGGCGGACATTCCGGGTGGTGGTGAAGGCAATGCCTGCCAGCACGATGATGATGGTGATCACGACCAGCAGTTCGACCAGTGTGAAGCCCCGGCGGTCCGCCAGAGTCGGCATGGGGGCGAGATTTTTCCAGGGAGTCAGGCAATGATGCGAAGATTGGATTTTCATGGAGTTTTGGTGGTAATTGTCGTGGAGGCGGCTGATGACACGGGAGATGCGGAAGCTATTCCCGATGCCTTTCTGATCCCGCAACCGACTTCAACATAGGCTTGAAGGTGAGTCCGTGCATGCAAGTATGCGCATGCTTTGTGGGAAATTGCGCATAAGTGGCCCGGAAAGACCGATTCCCCTCACTCATTCGGGGGAGACGCGGAGAGGTTTTCCTTCTCCCAGGTTTCCGATAGGACCGGCCGCATTCCGCACCGGCAGATAGACCCCGCTCATGCCGGTGCGGACAGATCACGGAGAATCACGGAATCCCCTTGTTGATCCCTGGCAGTCTGATGAAGGGTGCCCCGCGATCAGGAAAAACAACGCACGCCAAAAAGGGCGGCGGGGATGTCGATCGATGGCACGAGGATCTGTATTTCCAAGCGGCGTGTCGTGACCGGAGAGTCGAACGTGATGGTCCGGCGTGTCTGATGGTTGCCGGCGATTTCAGCGACGACGGAAGTGGCAGCGTGGACAAGTGTCGCGGTGGTTGCCTGGCTGGTCCCGCCGGGCCCATCGGCCTCCGGGGAGACGGCGACCTTGATGTCCTGGACGCAGAACGGCATGTCGCGCTCGGGGTGGCCCATGAGGACGGATTCCATGGGATGGTCGAAGTCGGTGTCGAAGTCGATTTCGAGGGTGGAGATCGTCTGGGGTTCATCCCACGCGAGGTGGATCACCGGCTGCTCCTGTGAGAAATCCGCGACCCAGGCGTTGGTGGCGCGGGTGGGGCGGCTGATGCCGTTAGTGAGATTCTCCACGCCGAACGCACGCAGCGGCGGATCGAGCGTTAGTGCGAGGTTCTTTCCTGCGGGGCGGCGTTTCGGAGTCCAGAACTCGAAGGTGTCGATGCCGATGCCGGGAGGCGGCGACTGGGTGTTGGATTTGGCGACCTGTTTGTTCCCTGCCTGACAGAGGGCGAGGACACCGGTGAGGCGCTGGTCGCTGAGGTGGGCGGCGATGTTTTCGTTTTTGAGAAGGCAGACGAAAGCAAAGCGGGTGTCTTCGAGGCGCGTCTTGAAATCGAGTTGGATGTCCTGCGCCGGTCCGGCGGTTAGAGGAATGTCGAGTGATTTGAGAACGACGTCCGGGGTGTGGTTGTCCGGATGGGCGCTTGTCCTGAGTTCCGCACGCAGGGTGGTGGGAGCAGTGACATCGAGCGTGACGCCGACGACGGGCATCGGGCCGCTGGGAACCGGCAGCATCATGGCCCAGGACTCGGCCAGCGGGAGCGTCTCACCGCTGGGGGGGAGAACAGATAGGGACAGCTCGCTGCTGGCGGTGATGTCCGCGCTGCGGGCAAGGTCGTCGCGGTCTGCCAGAGCGACGCCGGGGATGAAATGTCCGCCGCGGAGGAGTGCGGTCTGGAGTTCGTGCATCAGCTCCGGCTTGAGCAGTCCGCGGGGGTCGACGTTGTGCTTGAGGCAGAGTGCGGCGGCGAGGCCGACCGCTTGGGCACCGTGGGCGCAAGTGGCCATGACGCGGGTGCTGGCGAAGGCGACGTGGGAGGCGCTGATGATGCGGCCTGCGAGCATGAGGTTGGGAATGTTCCGGCTGTACATGCTGCGCCACGGGATTTGATAGATCCCCTTGGAATGCCACTGGGTGCAGCCGGACTGGGGGCTGAAAACGCCTTCCACCGGATGCAGGTCGATGGCCCATCCGCCGAAGGAAACGGCGTCGGAGTGGATGCGTTGTTCGACGATGTCCTGCTGGATGATCAAACAATCGCCCTCGAAACGGCGGCTTTCGCGCTTGCCGGGGATGGTGCCGACCCACTCGAGCGTGAGCGTCTCCGCCTCGGGAAACAGGCCGGAATTCTTGATGTGGTTCCAGACACCGTAAGCCACTTTCCAGAGTTCCATCTTGATGGTCTCGCTGTCGTGGATGGTGTCGAGCGCGCCGCCCCACTCGATCCACCACAGACGGCAACCGTACTCGCCGGCCTTGAAATCGCGCCAGCGCGGGATCTGGGTGATGTCGGAGAGCGCGAAGCTCGGGGCGGTGAATTTCACCGGCCGTCCGGTGTCCTTGGAGTGGAAGTAAATCGTGTGGCCTAGCAGCTCCGACGAGGCCTTTTCCGGGGCGAACAATTCGCCGAACTCTCCGCGCGCTTCCGCGCCGATGCGGAAGGCGGCACCTGCCAGGAATCCGACGATGCCGTCACCGCTGGCGTCGCAGAACAGCGGAGCGGAGATCGTATAACAGGTCGAGTTCTGCGAGCAGAACGCGGTCACAGACCGAATGGCGTCGTTGTCCGATTTTGCGAGGTCGTGGACGGCGGTGTTGAGCAGCAGGGTGATGTTGCTTTCGCGGAGCGTCCACTCCAGCAGGATGGTGTCGAGGATGAGTGAGTTCCCCTCGGGATTGCGGTGCATGTTCTCGACGAGGATCTCATCGATCACGCCGCCCTCGCGGGCCCAGCGGTTGTTGTTTCCCATGTGGGAGGTGGCGCCGAGGATCCAGAGCCGGACCTCGCTGGAAGCGTTTCCACCGAGCACCGGGCGGTCCTGGACGAGCACGACCTTGAGTCCGGCGCGGGCGGCGGTGATGGCGCAGCAAACGCCTGAAAGTCCACCGCCGATGACGGCGAGATCGCAGGAGTGGCGGACGGCGCGGAGTTCTCTGTTAGTAGCGGGTGGTTCAATGATCATGGGATGCGGAGGCGGTGACGGGTGAAGGTGCGGGGAGGTGGATGCGGGAAAGCCAGAGAAGTACCCAGGCGACGGGATGGAGGAAGGCCATGATGAGGAACCACTGGCCGTAACCGTGGCCCTGAACCTGCTCGAGCAGCGGGCCGAAGACGGACTTGATGGCCTGGTCGAGGAAACCGGCGGGCTTGGTGGACGGGCCGCTGACCATGGTGGCGACAATCATGTTCATGACGATGCCGCCGATGGTGCTGCCGGTGGCGACGACGCTGAAAACGGTGCCCAGCGAGTGCTTCGGCACGAGATCGACCACCAGCGAGCTGATGTTGATGAGCCAGGCGAGCGAGGCGATGACAGTGCAGGCGGCGATGGTCATGGCGAAGTTCAGGCCGGTGATCTGGGAGATGAACGGCGAGAGCGGCATCAAACAGGCGCAACCGAACATCACCCACATGCGGCTGCGTGCGGGAGCCATGCCGCGGGCGACGAGCCGGCCGGAAAGCCAGCCACCTAACAAGCTTCCAACTCCGGCGGCGGCATAGACGACCCAGGTGATTTTCAACTGCTCCTGGCTCAGGTTCCGGTCGCTGGAAAGGTATTTGGCGAACCAGAATTGATAGAAATACCAGACCGGATCGGTGATGAGGCGGCCGATGAGCAGATACCAGGTGCCGCGGTAACTGAAAACCTGGCCCCACGTCCATGGCTTGCCGGCGTCTTTGGCGGCGTCGGCATCGGTGGTTTCCTCGATCAAGGCGAGTTCGTCCGCGCCGAGGAAGCGGTTTTCACGGGGTTGCCGGTAGAGGAGCAGCCAGGGGATCAACCAAACCAGCCCGGCGGCTCCGGTGACGACAAACGCCACGCGCCAGCCGGTGCCGTGGCTGAAGATGCTGGTGACGAACGGGAGTTTTTCCGCATACGGAAAGGTGGCTAACGGAATGACGATGTAGGGCGCCAGGGTGGCTCCGATGGTGGCACCCATCGTGTAGAAACCGATCGCCAGCGCGCGTTGACGGGCGGGGAACCACTCGGAAACCGCCTTGGACGCGGCGGGCCAGACGCCGGCCTCGCCGAGGCCGAGGGTGAAGCGGCAGATCGACATCGAGCGCATGCCCTGGGCACCGGCGGTGATCATGTTGGCGACCGATCACCAGGTGACGAAGAGCACCATGCCGGCGCGGGTGCCTAGCAGGTCGGTGATGCGGCCGGAAACCAGATAGGCGATGGTGTAGGCGACGAGGAAAATATTGACCACGTTGGCATAGTCGCGGTCATCCATGTCGAGGTCCTTCTGGATGGTCGGCGCGAGGGCGGAGAGTGTCTGGCGGTCCACGTAGTTGAGCACTGCCGCGCCGAAGAGCAGGGCGATGATCCACCAGCGCAATCCGGGGATGATGAAACGCTTCTTGCCACCGGAAGCGCTTGGCTCGGCGGTGGTTGTTTCGGGTGAAATGGCAGGCACTGGGTTTGTGGGAAATGGATGCTGCTAGCAGGTGGCGGAGACGGATGCAACGCCATGACTTTTTGAGGCTAGACCGAATTTACCTTGCCGACCATGAGAGAGTGCGCATAATTTCTGTGATTTTGCGCTGCTCTCCCTCGTTATGTCCGACCTAGAAACCACTGCGGATCCCGTCAAACGGGTGGCCATTCTCGTTGACACCTCAACGACTTGGGGGCGCGACGTGATTGCGGGCGTGCACCGCTACAGCCGGGAGAACGTGGGCTGGCAATTGTTCGTGGAACCGCGTGGAGTGGAGCAACGGCGGTGGCTGCCGACAGCGTGGAAAGGGGACGGAGTGATCGCGCGGGTGGGATTCATCGATCTGGCGAAGAAGCTGAAGTCGCTGAAGCTGCCGGTGGTGAATGTCTCCGGGATCACGCTGCCGAGCGTGAATTTCCCGCGGGTGGTGTCAGACCAGGTGGCGGCGGCGAATCTCGCGGCCGAGCATCTTCTGGCCAGGGGCTTCCGTCATTTCGGTTATTTCAGTTTGTTAGGTCTGGAGTATGTGGCGGAGCACCAGCAGGCGTTTCTGGGCCGCCTGCGGATGGAAGGGCATCGTTGTGACGTTTTCTCCGTGAGTCCGCATCTGGGTGCGGAGCCGGATTGGAACCTCGACATGAAACGACTGGGGAAATGGCTGAAGGGGCTTCCCAAGCCTCTCGCCGTTTTCACCTGGAACAGCAGCAGCGCGCGGGAGCTGATTTACGCCTGCATGCAGTCCGGTCTATCAGTACCCGAGGAGGTCGCGGTGCTCAGCGGCTCGGACGATGATTTGTTCTGCGAAGTGACGCCGGTGCCGATTTCCGCGGTGCAACTTGGCTGCGAGCAGATCGGCTATCGGGCGGCGGCGGAACTGGATGCGATGATGAATAACCCCACCATGCGCCCACCTTCCGAAGTGTTGATCCCGCCGCAGGGCGTCATTGAAAGGCGGTCCACCGACACGCTGGCGGTGGACGATGCCGCCATGGTGAAGGCGCTTCGATTCATCCGGGAGAACCCGGCGCGCCTGATGAACGTGAACGATGTGGCCAGACAGGCGGGGCTTTGCAGGCGCGCGCTTGAACTGCGATTCCAGAGTTTGCTGGGGCGCTCTCCCGCATCCGAGATCCGCCGGGTGCGCATCGACCACGCGATCGACCTTCTGCAGCGGACGAATCTATCCGTGGCGACGGTTGCGGAGCGGTCCGGTTTCAGCAGCCCCGAATACATGGCATCGGTATTCAGGAACCAGCTTGCGAGCACTCCGTTGCACTACCGCAAGCAGGATGCGGGGGGATGAATTGTCGACGACGATGTGTCAGAAGTGCCGGTTGCCGACAAACTTTCAAAGACACCCATGGTCGACCCCTTACCGGACTCCGAAGATGAACGCAACTGGCTGCGCGAGGCCAGCGAGGGAGACTTGGCGGCGTTTTCCAAATTGGTCCTGAAACATCAATGGGCGGTCAGGGCGTTCCTCCTGGCCCGCCTGAGCCGGAAACACGAAGCCGAAGACTTGGCGCAGGAAACTTTCCTCACCGCCTGGCGCGGGCTCAGGAACTTCGATTTTGCCCGCCCCTTCGCTCCCTGGCTGCGGGGAATCGCCGAAAACCACCTGCGCAACCATTTGCGGAAATTCCGTGCCGAACCGATCGGTGGAAATGAAGCGCTGCAACTGCTTCTCGACAGCCAGGCCAGTGCTCAACCTCCTGGAGAAGAGGATTCCGATCTGGCGGACGCCATGCGGGAGTGCATCGCACGGGTCGATGGAGAGGCGCGCAAGCTGTTGATGTCCCGCTACGCGGAAGGCCGCAGCATGGCGGAAATCTGCGCCAGCACCGGGAAAAAACATTCCGCCGTCACCATGAAGCTCCACCGCCTGCGGCTGGCTCTGGCGGAATGCGTGGAAAGCAAACTCGCGCAGCCGAACTGACCTCCCCCCATGAAAATTCCTGACATCGATCTCCTGATCACGCGAGTCCTCGAACAGGATGCGACGCCCGGTGAAGCTGCGGCCCTGGCAACCGCTTGCAGCGGGGATCCGGCCCTTGGCCGCCGGTTCGCGAGGGAAGCCGCACTGCACCGGCTAACAGGTTCGCTGGTCGATTCTTCCGACGGCGAATCCAGATTTGCGGCGGAAATCGTGGCGCGCATCCAATCACTGCCCATCGATGGCATTGAGAACTCCCCAACACCCATCCAACTGCATGTCGAGAGACGTGTCCGCCGGACGGTGCTCTTTTCGCGCGTCACCCGATCTCTGGCCGTCGCGGCGGTGCTTGCCATGGCGGTGGGGCTCACCTTTTTCATGAAATCTCGGGACGGAGCCACCCTCACCCGAAGCGAATCCGTCGTGTGGAACGGCGGCCATCGATCGGCCGGAGTCGGGGACCGTCTGAAACCGGGCCACGTGTTGGAAATTTCATCAGGGCTCGCCGAACTGACGTTTCCCGCAGGGGTTTCCGTGTTGTTAGAGGGGCCCGCCCGCTTTGAAATCACCGGTTCGAAAAGTGCCCGACTCGATTACGGGCGGCTCGTCGCCCGTGTCACCGAGGTGAAGGGCAGGGGCTTCGTGGTCGATGGGCCGAGTGGAAGGGTGGTTGACCTGGGAACCGAATTCGGAGTCAGCGTTGACCGTTCGGGTGAGATGGAAGTTCACGTGCTGGAAGGCTCCGTCACGGCGGAATCACATCAGCAGCAGGAATCCGTGGTGACTCTCCACCAGAACGAAGCCATGCGCCTGGGTGCCGGGCCATCCCGGCGGATGCCTGCCGAAGACGGGGTTTTCATCACGAATCTTCCGCCCGTGCCGGGCCGGGCTCCCGGCTTCATCCGCTGGAGTTTCGAGGAGCAGGACGGCAAGGATCTGCTCAACAGTGGCTCGGGACTGGCCGAACCGGAAGCCGGCGCACGCTTGACGTCCGCACGGGAGGGCGGGCAGTCCGCCAAGCGCGTGGAAGGTCGCTTCGGGCAGGCCCTCGCGTTCGACGGGGTTTCAAATTTCGCGGAAAGCGGCTTCGAGGGGATTTCCGGTCAAGACCCGCGGACGGTTTCCCTCTGGGCGAGAATCCCGGCAGACCTTTCCATCACCGAGAGTTACGCCATGGTTGGCTGGGGAAAAGTCGAAGGCCAGGGCAGCGCCTGGCAGATTTCCGCCAACCCGGTGGCTGACGAGGGCCCGCTCGGGGCCCTGCGCGTCGGCACCGGTAAGGGCGCTGTCGTCGGCACCACCGATCTGCGCGACGGCAAGTGGCATCATCTAACGGCCGTCATGTATGGCGGCTCGCCCACCACCGCCACCCACGTCCTGCTCTATGTGGACGGCGTGCTCGAACCGACCACCCGCAAGTCCGTGCGGACGATCGACACCCAGCCTGCCACCGTTTCCCACGGCGTCTGGCTGGGGCGCAATCTATCCATCTCGAATCCGGACCCTCCCGGAGCCTCCTTCTTCCGCGGCGAGCTCGATGAAGTGCACATCTTCGCCGCCGCGCTCGACCAGCCGATGATCCATCAAACGATGGAAGGCTTGACGCCCGAGTCCTGAGTTTATCGAAATTTTCTTATGAAATTGTTAGTAACCCTGTTCCTGTCCGCCCTTCCGCTTGTCGCCGCCGAACCTCGTTCGTGGAGCGGAATCTATCCGAGTCTCGCGTTTTTCAACGAAGAAGGGGAATGCGGCACCGGTGCCGTCGTCCCGTGGGCGGACCGCCTGTGGGTCATCACCTACGGCCCGCACCTGCCGCACGGCTCGACCGACAAGTTATATGAGATCACCCCCGATCTCAAACAGATCGTCCGGCCCGAGAGTGTCGGCGGCACGCCTGCCAACCGGATGATCCACCGCGAGTCCGGCCAGTTGGTCATCGGCCCCTATCTGATTGACGAAAAGCGCAAGGTGCGGGTGATTCCGCCCAAGCTCATGCCCGGCCGCCACACCGGCAACGCCCGCCACCTCACGGATCCTGCCGACAAGGTGTATTTCGCCACAATGGAGGAGGGCTTGTATGAAGTGGATGTGAAAACGCTGGAAGTCACCGGCCTGATCAAGGACGGAGGTGGCGACAAGGCCGGCTTTACCCAACAGAAAAAACCGGCATCCATTGGTTCACAGCTGCCTGGTTACCACGGCAAAGGCCTCTACTCGGGCCAGGGCCGCGTGGTCTATGCGAACAACGGCGAGCGCGGCAAGGACGCCGAACGCGACCCGCGGACCGCCAGCGGCGCGCTGGGCGAATGGATGGGCGAGGGGGATTGGAAGCTCGTGCGGCGCAACCAGTTCACCGAAGTCACCGGACCCGGCGGGATTTACGGCAGCGAGAACCCGGAAACCGACCCGATCTGGAGTGTCGGCTGGGATTCCCGCTCGTTGATCCTGATGGTGCTCGACCAGGGGAAATGGCACAGCTACCGCCTGCCGAAAGCCAGTCATTGTTATGACGGCGCGCACGGCTGGAACACCGAGTGGCCGCGCATCCGCGACATCGGCGAGAAGGACCTGCTCATGACCATGCACGGCATGTTCTGGAAATTCCCCAAAACCTTCACCGCCAGGACCGCCGCCGGCATCCGTCCGAGCTCCACCTATCTCAAGGTCATCGGCGACTTCTGCAAATGGAACGACCGGCTCGTCTTCGGCTGCGACGACACTGCGAGGTCCGCCTTTCTCAATGAAAAAACCGGCGATGACTTCCTCGCTGGCCCCGGGCAGTCCCAGTCGAATCTCTGGTTCACCCCACCCGCGACGCCCGATTTGTTAGGTCCCGCGCTCGGCCGCGGCGCCGTCTGGCTGCGCGAGGAGGTGAAGGCCGCCACTTCGTCGGATCCATTCCTCTTCGCCGGCTATCAGCGGCGGATGCTCCACCTCGCCCACAAGTCCGGCCAACCGGTGGAATTCACGCTTGAGACGGACCTGCTAGGTGACGGAAACTGGCAAGCCATGCGCAAGGTCACCGTGCCCGCCGGTGGTTCCGCAATGGTGGATTTCTCCGAGTCGGATCAAGGCGAGTGGATCCGCATCGTTCCCGGCAGCGACTGCGTTGGCACCACCGCCGCATTCATCTATTCCAATCCCGATCTGCGGGAAACCAAGTCCGACCCGATGCTCGCGGGGATCGCGGAAGTCGATTCGAAATCGGAAGTCTCCACCGGCTGGATGCGTGCCCGAGGCAAAGACCGCCGCACGCTTCTCGTTTCGCTGGCCGACCGGCCGGACCACAAGCCGTCCGGTAAAATCTGTTATGAACTCGACGGGGAAATGAAACTCCGCCCGCTGACAACCGCGCCGGATGCCGGCGAGCTGAAACTCGGCACCAGTTTGAAAAACGGCAAACTCAAGGTCGAGGACTCCGCGGTCGTCTTCACCGACAACACCGGCTCCAACTGGCTTTTGCCGCGTGGGTCCGCCGCGTTCGACCCACTCACCGCCAACGGGATCATCCGCCTCCAGCGCGAAATCAGCACCGAGCGCTATCTCCTCAACTGCCACGGAACCTTCTTCGAACTTCCCACCGAGAATGCCGGCGGAATCGCCAAGATCCGCCCGGTTTCCAGCCACAACCGCCTTATCGGCGACTTCGCCTCCTATCGTGGACTGCTCGTCATCACCGGCATCGAAAACGGTGTAAACACCCCGCACATCATCCGCTCGGACGACGGCAAGGCCGCGGTCTGGGCCGGTGCCATCGACGATCTCTGGAAACTCGGCAAACCCACCGGCACTGGCGGCCCGTGGCTCAAAACCGCCATCAAAGCCGATGTGCCGTCCGATCCCTATCTTTTCACCGGCTACGACAGGAAAGCCCTTTCGCTCTCTAACGAAGGAAGCGGTGAAGCCACCTTCAAGGTGGAACTGGACGTCACCGGCGAAGGCGACTGGGTGGTCTATCAGAGTTTCAGGCTGAAGGGCGGCGAAGTCCTGAATCATGAATTCCCGGATTCCTGCCAGGCCTACTGGGTGAGGATCAGCTCCTCCGCCGACACCACCGCCAGCGCCCGTTTCGAGTACCGCTGAAAATTTCCATCCCGTTTCACCGGCGCATCCTGGCGATGAACCGGGCAGGGACACCGAGATGATAGGCGGCAAGCATCAGTTGATGCCTGAGAAATGTCCCTGCCATGCCGCATCTTTCCCAGCGGCGGGTGGAAGTTTCGGCTGCTTCCGGAGCCGTGCGCACCGGGCCGAGGCGTTTGAGTTGGCGGACCAGGTGGAGATCCTCCATCACCGGCCACTCCGGGTAGCCGCCCACGTGTTGGAAAATCCGGCGGCGGACGAAAAGTCCCTGGTCACCGTAGGGTGTGCCTAGCAGACTACAGCGCAGGTTGACGAGCGATTCGATGAGCGGCGCGCCTGCCAGATCCCCCGCGAGTTGGAAACGGAACGCCCCCGCGCTCGTGGATGGTGATTGCAATACACGGGTGATGACCTGCTGGAAATCCGGTGGTGGCATTGTGTCGGCGTGAAGGAAAAGCAGAAATTCGCCGGTGGCCGTCGCAGCGGCCCGGTTCATTTGTGAAGCCCTGCCCGTGGTGGCGGAAATCACCCGCACACCCGCCTGTATGGCAATTTGCAGGGTTCCGTCATGACTGCCGCCATCCGCGACGATGATTTCATGCGGGCCGCTCTGATTCAACCTCTCCAGCAAAATCGGCAGATGAATCTCCTCGTTCAGTGTGGGAATTATCACCGAGAGCGATGTTCCGGTAGCAAGGCAGGCATTTGCGGAATCCAAATCCTCGGGAACATCCACATCGCTCAGAACCTCAAGCCGTGAAGCGTGAAATCCGGAGCTCCCTGCCGCCGCGAGCGACTGGGCAAGCACCTCAGGACCACCCCACTCGATCCCGCTGAAAATCGGCGGGCAGGGTCGGCATAATCCCACCAGGTAATACCCTCCGTCCGCCGCAGGACCGAAAACCAGATCGGCATGATCAAGCGAGCTGAAGGCCTTTTCGATCATCGACTCGTCGAGGGAAGGACAGTCCGTGCCGATCACCAAAACACGCTGTGCCTGCTGGGAAAATGCCAGATCCACGGCGGACTGCATGCGCTGGCCGAGATCGCCCTCCGGCTGGGAATGGCAGTCGACTTCACCCAGCCATCTGCGGATTTCCTCCCGGTTACCTCCGTCCGCATGGACCTGCAGCCGGGTGCCCGGGTGCGTCATGGCATAGGAAGAGGCCCGGCCCACCGCATGCCGGGCGAGACGGTCATGAAAAGCGGTCGCGCCCGCCGAACCGAGAGCGGGAATCAAGCGTGTTTTGTTTCCACCCTCGCGAGGAAGGCGGGTCATCACGATCAGAACATCGCGGGATCTCACTGCTTGTTCAGATTCCAATCGTATTTCGTGTTCTTGACTGAGAGGCCGCCTTGTTGAATCACCTTCCGGTCCGCATCACTGACATAATTTGAGATGAATTTCTCAACCGTGCCGGATTTGGCGGTGAAGTCGTCTTTGAACCAATCGAAAATCTCTGATAGGTAGAGAGTCTTGTTTTTGGCATCAAGGCGGTTCTTGGAAGTGTCACGGAGAAAGATGCGGCCTTGTTCGTCGAGCTGGGCATCAAGCTTGGACGCCTGGAATGCTTCGGCACGCAGCGAAGGGCAACCGATGGACGCGCAGTTCACGGCAAAGTGGACGCGAGGGTCCTTGTATTTCGGACGCAGCAAATCGTGCTCGATGTGATCCAGCGACCTCATTTTGCCAAACAACCGGACGACCTCCTGTTTCCAAGGGCCCGCGAGTCCACCGATTTGCTTGATGCTTTTAAGCGGATAATGATCGATGACGAGTTTCAGGGTCGCAGCGTTGTAGAGATTGATGAGGAAGGCCATCTGCTGGGCCCTGTCCCACTTGTTGAACGCGGATTCAGGCACGGCGGCTAGGGTGTCGAGGTAGGCGTTGAGTGGAGCCGCATTCCCTTTGAGGCTGGCGTAGTCCACGAGCTCGTTTTTCACATGTTTCGTGAGAACTGTGGTGAAAGGCGCATGCGTATGGTCGATCTGCTGCTGCGAATCGGCGACGTTGTAGGATGCAGCTTTTTCAGCCCGCGAGCAACCCGTCAGAACGGGGAGCAGGGACAGAGAAACAATGATGGTGAGGTTCTTCATGATGGGGTAGTTCGTGTCCTGTTCGTCGCTGGCGGCGGACCGATCTTAGCAGGTGGAATTGAATTGTGGACCGTAAGTTGACGGTAAAGACGGTTTCTCACCCACTCGTCAGCCATTTAAGAGAGAAATGATCCGAATGACCTACGCGCGCTTCGGGTGAGCGACGTCCGCGTCGGGTCCACGCACCGCCGCTCGGAAATCTCCACAACCACTTCTTGCGAAGCATCCATCTCTACGGGCGCAGCAATACCGCGAAATCTCGTAATTAAACAGCGATATCTCGTATTTTACGAATTTTCGTAGCGATGTCCAAGCTCGGAAGATTCGCAAGAATCCCTGTATTTACGGGCATTCCAGCACCTTTCAGGCACTTGGCACGCCACGAGTAATAGAGAGGCGTGTCGAACGAGTCGACCCAAACAAACCACCAAACAAAACAACCAAGAAAGCACACAACATGAACACAAACCAACTCCGCACAATCGTCACCGCATTCCTCCTCATCGCCGCCGCTCCGCTCGCCAGTGCCCAGCGGGCCGAGATGCAGAGCTACAAGCCGGTGGTGGAAATGAAGGTGGCACAAGAAATCCCCGTCGGATCGAAAATCGCCATAGCCTGCAACAACGGCGGACCGGTCACCATTCTCACTGTTGACGCGGATCGCAGCTACCTCAAGGGCTTCACTTGCCCGGTAACCAAGCGTATCTATACCGTATCCGGTGGGCGCAGCGGGGGAGCTGGGATCGTCTATAAGTCCGAAGACGGATTCACCTCCCGCCTTCTCGTCATGGACAAACAGTAAACAAAACATTCATTCCATTGCGCACAAAGGCTCCGATCGGTAA
>JBGSTM010000105.1:0-2185 GCA_041736495.1 Akkermansiaceae bacterium | reverse complement strand
TTCAGGGACGTTTCAGACCCAGCATTTGAGCAGAAAATCACGCCGGGAACGTCCGATTTTCGCCGGTTTCGATACCAAAATCAGGCCTGAATAAATCATTTCCCTGCGGACATTTATCATTTCGGCTGCGGGTTACAGTCGGCACCGCGGACATCATGGCGAAAAACGGCATTATCCATGTGGTGAAAGCCGTGCTGATCCCACCGACGATGGATATCGAGGACTACAAACCCGCAAAAGCCGCCAATTGAACCGTTCGTGAAAAAACGGCCCGGGACGATATGCCACGGCGCGACCTCGGTGGCTGGTGGCAGCCGAACGCGGAATGCGGCGGCTGTGCCCGCTTGGTAGAGGGTAAAGTTTTCCACCGCCGCCACTAACGATGGTTGCCACGGATTGTGATTCATTGCGGGTCGATTACGCGGTGGTATCCAGCTTCAGCAGCCCATTCACCACCTTCATCGTCTCAAGCCCCACCGTGACCACACGCCGGAACAGCTCCTGCGGGTACTTGGGGTTGCCCATGGTTTCGGTGGCCCAGAGGTTGTCTTCGTTGGTGATGCCGCTGTAGCGCAGCTCGTGGGCGAAAGTCTCGACGATGTCCTCATCCTTGCTGCGCTTCTCGACATCGGAGCAGACAGCGAAGGAGTGGAGTGGCACGGCGCTTTCCTGGGTCAACTCGCCGAGGGCGTCCTACATGGCGTTTGGGGACGCCCTCGACGCACTGGAGAACGCCCAACACCAAAAACAGGATTCCTTCGACGATTGGAGGGACACCTCCCGCGCGTCCGGGGCGTCCTGATTTGCGGGAGAGGAGTCACGGATTCCGGAAGAAGTGGGGGACGATATAAACCCCGTCAAAAGATGTGGCAAAGGCGCGTGTGGCGTCAATTCGCTTTGGTAATGCTGGAGGAAATGATTCCATGCCTTTGGGTTCACCGGGAGAGCGTCATCCGCCATGAAAATCCTGCTCATCGAAGACGAAAAGAAGATCGCCTCATTCATCCGCAAGGGGCTTGAGGCGCAGGGGTTCGTGGTCGATGTCAGTCACGATGGCAATGAAGGCTTCACCGTCGCGACGACCCGGCCCTATGACGGGATCGTGCTCGACATCATGCTCCCCGGACGCGACGGACTGAGCATCTTGCGCAGTCTGCGCGAGCGCAAGATGCCGGTGCCGGTCATCCTGCTCACCGCGCGCGGCGAGCTGAACGAACGCCTCGAAGGGCTCAATCTCGGTGCCGACGATTATCTGACCAAGCCGTTTTTCATCGAGGAACTGATCGCCCGGCTGCATGTCGTGACCCGCCGGGCATCGGGCGCGAGCCAGAGCATTCTCGCCATCGCCGATCTAACAATAAACCTGCTCACCCGCGAGGTGACCCGCGGGGAACGGAAAATCGAGCTGACTGCGCGCGAGTTCGAATTGCTGGAACATCTTGCCAGATCACCGGGTCGGGTGCTCACGCGTCCGCAGATTTGCGAACGGGTTTGGAATTATGACTTCGATCCGGGAACGAATCTGGTGGAAGTTTACATCCAGCGCCTGCGCAAGAAGCTGGAAGCCGAGGGTGAGGAGAAACTCATCGAAACCATCCGCGGCGTCGGTTACCGCATGAAACCGGAATCATGAAATTCCTGCCATTCCGCCTCAAGATCGCCCTGCTATCCGCCGTCATTTCCGGAGTGGTGCTGGTGGGCTTCGGACTGGCCGCCTATTTCATGATCGCCCGGCAGAAGATCGAAAGCCTGGACACGGAAATCCGCTCCATCGCGGCGAGGCATCCCGGATGGGTCAATAACAGAGGCGATTTCCAGCGGCTCGATGAAAGCATCGGTGAGCATGTCATCGTGATGATCCAGGACAGCGCTGGAGCTATACGTCACTCCTCTTCAAACTGGCCAAAGGAAGTCAAACCGTTCCAGGGCAAGCTCGCGGATGATCCCAAAGCCCCAGCCAGGTCCGCCGATGATGGGGACTTCCGCGGAGGACGGGGCTGGGGCGGGATGGGACGTGGTGGAGGGCAAGCGGCATTCACCAAGATCCCGATATTCATGACCTCCGGCGATTGGCGGTTAGGCATGCTCGGCACCGCGGACACGACCCTGGTGATCGGAGTCGATTCCCGCCCGACGCGCGCCGAGCTGGATCGCCTGCGCAACGCATTTCTGCTAGCCCTGCCGC
>JBGSTM010000089.1:0-11752 GCA_041736495.1 Akkermansiaceae bacterium | reverse complement strand
AATCCATCGCCGTTTACTCCGAGGCCGATGTCGATTCCATGCACGTCCAGCTCGCCGACGAATCCGTCTGCATCGGCCCCGCCTCCAGCAAGGAGTCCTACCTCAAGATCGACCGCATCATCGCCGCCGCCGAGATCACCGGCGCGGACGCCATCCACCCCGGCTACGGATTTCTATCTGAAAACGCCCGCTTCGCGGAAATTTGCGCCAGCTCCGGCATTACCTTCATCGGCCCGTCATCCACCGTCATTTCCATGATGGGCGACAAGGCCACCGCCCGCGCCACCGCCATCGCCAACGGCGTCCCCATCACTCCCGGATCCGGCATCATGGCCGATGCGGAAGCCGCCCTAGTCGAGGCGAAAAAAATCGGCCTCCCCGTCATGATCAAAGCCACCGCCGGCGGTGGCGGCCGCGGCATGCGTCCTTGTTTCAAGGAGGAGGAATTCATCAGCCTCTTCCAAGCCGCGTCGAACGAGGCCATCGCTTGTTTCGGCAATGGCGATTGCTACCTCGAAAAACTCGTCCTCAATCCCCATCACATCGAGTTCCAGGTCATCGGCGATTCCCATGGAAATTTCATTCACCTCGGCGAGCGCGACTGCTCGATGCAGCGCCGGAACCAGAAAATCATCGAGGAATGCCCGTCGCCGCTGCTCACTCCCGAGCTGCGCGCCCGGATGGGTGAGGCGTCTGTCAATCTCATCAAAAACATCGGCTATCAGAACGCCGGCACCATCGAATACCTCGTCGATGAAACCGCCGAGAATTTCTATTTCATGGAAATGAACACCCGGATCCAGGTCGAGCATCCGGTCACCGAGGAAGTCATGGGCTGCGAGCTCATCAAGGAGCAGATCCGCGTCGCCGCCGGCGAGCCGCTCTCCCACCACGTGCTCGAAGCCACCCCACGCGGCCACTCCATCGAGTGCCGCATCAATGCCGAGGACCCCTTCAACAATTTCACCCCCAGCCCCGGCACCATCGAACTCTGGTACGCCCCCGGCGGAAAAGGCGTGCGCGTCGATACCCACGTCTACTCCGGCTACACCGTCCCGCCGCACTACGACTCGATGATCGCCAAGCTCATCGTCACCGGAGCCACCCGCGAGATCGCCATTGCCCGCATGAAGCGCGCCCTCGGCGAGTTCATGATCCGCGGCATCAAGACGACCATCCCGTTCCAGCAGGAAATCATCGCCCACCCCGACTTCGCCGCCGGCACCTACGACATCGGCTGGGTCGCCCGGTATTTGGAAGCGCGGAAAGGCTGACGACGCCGAATCTTCGCCGCCAGTCACCGCTTGATTTCCAACCCTGATGCCGTTATCAACATGCCGTGCCTCGGAAGATTCGTCAGCTGATCGCGGAACTCGAAAGCGCCGGATTTGTAAACCGAGGAGGCAAGCGCAGTCATCGGAATTTCCGTCATCCGGCGACAGGGGTGAAAGTCACCATGTCAGGCAAACCCGGCGATGACGCCAAACTTTATCAGGAAAAAGATCTCAAGCGTGCCATCGAACTCTCCAAGCAATGAAAAAGGAAACAGATAGATACCACCGTTGGGTGGCATGGTCGGAGGAAGACCAAACCTACATCGGACGCTGCCCGGATCTGTTCTTCGGTGGAGTTCACGGAGACGATCCGATCAAGGTCGCCAAACAACTCCAAATCGTAATCGACGAGTGGGAACAGGAACATCGCGCATCTTCGAGTGGTTTTCCGCCAGTGCGTGTCAAGCCGATGATGGAGGTTGCTTGATGCTGTCACAAGCCCGCCTCTACTGCATCCTCGACCTCGGCTACGTTCTCGAGGAAGACGCCGAGTCCGTCACCCGATCCCTCCTCGCCGGCGGAGCCGACCTCCTCCAACTTCGCGCGAAAGGCCACGACCTCGCCACCATCCGCCGAGTCGCCGGGAAACTCCTCCCACTCTGTCGCGCCGCCGGAGTCCCCTTCATCCTCAACGACCACCTCGCCCTCGCCCGCGAACTCGGCACCGACGGCGTCCACCTCGGCCAGGACGACGGCCCGCTCCCCCCGGAGCGCGGGATTCATCCCGCCCAGGACCGCGGAATTCATTCCGGCCTTCATTCATTCATTCATTCATCCTCTTCATCCCCCATCCCCGATCCCCAATCCCCGATCTCCCCCCCCCGTCCCTTCATCATCGGCCGGTCCACCCACTCTCTGGAGCAAGCCCGCGCCGCCCTCGCCGAAGGCTTCGACTACATCGGCTTCGGCCCGCTTTTCCCCACCCCCACGAAAGCGGGCCGCCCCGCCATCGGCCTCGACGAAATCGCCGCCATGGAGCGGGAAGTCGGCAGTAAAATCCCCGCCTTCTGCATCGGCGGCATCACCCGTCAGACGCTTCCCGGGGTCCTCGCCGCCGGTGCCCGCCGTGTCGTCATCGTTTCCGATTTGCTCAGGGCAACCGAGGTGCAAGCTGCCACCGCCGAGGTGAGCGCCACCATCGCGCACCGCACGAGGTAGCGCGCAACCGGCATTTCACCAATGCGTCGCCGCCCGGAACAACGACAACCGCTCTGTCAGGTCATCCGCTGAGAGTACTTCCAACCGCCGCGTCGAAAACGCCTCGCAGGTGAACGATGCCAGCATCGAACCCTGGACGATCGCCTGCCGCAAGGTCGCGGCCGCATACGGCGGTGCTCCCTGCGCCGCCAGGTAACCGGCCATCGCTCCCAGGAACGTATCACCGGCCCCGGTCGGATCCGCCACCGCCTCCAGCGGCCACGCCGATGCCCGGAACAACTCCACCGCGGAATCCACACCGGTTGAGAATAAAATCGCCCCGAACTCTCCCAGCTTGATCACCACATGCCGCGGGCCCTTCTCCAGCAGCAAACGCCCCGCCTTGATCAGGTTCGACGTCCCGGCCAGCTCACGTGCTTCTCCCTCGTTCAGCACGAACAAATCCAAGTGCGGCAATACCTCGTGCAGCCGCTCGTTCGCGATCTCGATCCAAAGATCCATCGTATCCGCGATCACGAAACGATTTTCCGTTTCGACTTCCGAATTCTCAAATCCGCATTGGGAAAGCATTTCCAGCTGGTTGTCCGGCGACATGTTCGCCAGCACCACGATCGGTGCGGCCGCCGAGTCCGCCGGCACCTTGACCTGCCAGTTTTCCAGCACATTCAGCCCGACGCGGTGCGTCGTCCGTTCGTTCATGTTCGCATGGTATTCCCCGGACCAGGTGAACGATTCGTTCTCCGAGCGTTCCACCCCGTCCAGCGAGATTCCACGACCCTCCAGCATCGCCAGGTGCTCCTTCGGAAAATCATGGCCGATGATCCCGATCAACGACACGGGCCGGCTGAAAAACGACGCCGCCAGCGCCGCGTAGGCGGCGGAACCGCCCAGCAGGTTCGCGCCCTCCGCCTCCGGAGTCTTCACGTGGTCGATGGCGATGGTCCCGCCAATGACGACGGCGGAGTGGGGAGTGGCGGATGGAGATGACATGGGTGAAATGCGGATTGGGGATTGATGGATCGTTTCGAAATTGGCCTCAACGGCCTCAGCCGTTTTCTAATCCCCAATCCACGATCTGCAATCCCCAATATCCGTGCCACGCCCTGGAAACAAAAGAGGCCGCACACTCGTGCGGCCTCCAAAGCTGTGTCATGAAATTGAAACCGGGGACCTCTCCCCTCGACGGATTAAAAAATGCACGATTCCCTCGATCCTGTCATGTCACTAAATAATGGGACACGCCACGAGAACAAAGCCTCCCCGCCGACTTTCAGCCTGAGACGCGTAAGGCGTTGGTGGGGGCCGACCGAGCGCAAAGGAATCTCGGCGATGATCTGCTCCAGTGTGGGATGCTCCGGAATATCTCGACGACCAGTAAGACTCGCAGACTGCAGTTTCACTGCTGCGGAGAGCATTGCCTTTTCAGATTTCCGGTAAATGAGCGCGGAATGGCTTCCACCCACTAATCGTCAATCGTGATCTCAAAAACCGGGCAGGCGAAGCCCCCTTCCCACTCACCGAGTGCCCGGTCGGCGATTCCATCGTTACTGTAAAAAATTGGACCCGATAGGTTCCGACGTCCGGGAAATCCTTAAGTGCCGACAGGTTGAGTAGCCTCCTGTAAGTTCGAGCTCCTCCGATCGAATGGGTTTTCACCGGGTGGGTCACACGGAAATTCGACAATGACTCGCTGCGGGGTATCGAAGTTGGAGCGGATTTGAGTGCTTTGGGCGGAGAAATGGATTTCTGCCCGTCTGGCAGAATTCGCTTCATCCCCCATAATCCCGCTGAAGCATCCAGATCGATGATTCTGACCTCCGGCTGGCGGCCGATGAATGAAATCTCAACGTACACCGCTACCGTATCGCCCTTCTTGAAACGATACTCAGATTGATCTGTTGTTAGCCGAAGCGCTGGGATCTCGATCCTGTCATTGAAAGGGTGTTCGTATGTCTTCGTCAAAGTTTGCTGACTTCGCGACTACCGGAGTCGGTTTGATTTCGCTGACTTGAGGTCGATTCACCTTGAAGGGAATTTTTGTCACCAGAAATGCAGCCGATACGAGAAGTCCGATGAGAATCCGCCATTTCCATCTCACCTCTCCGGTGGCGCGTAGAGTTCCTCCCATGTCCCACTTCAGACATTCTGGTCGCTTGGATCAAGAGAAACGATCGAGCTGTCCCGGCGTGACACAGGCATTCCTGCCTGTTCTTTCACAAGCCTCAGCACTTCAAAGAACAGCTTGGAATACCTGTCTCACGCCGTTAGACGAGCCCGTCCTTGCGCGCTTGTTTCCAATACGCGTATTCCGAGCGGTTAAAATCGATGTATTCCGGCGAGAGGTCGCTGGAATACATGGTGTAGTCGGCCTCGCCCTGGTTCAGGTTGATGACGATTTCAAACTCGGGGTGGGCGACGATTTCGCGGAGTTCGTCCATCGGGGTTTCCGCCTGGAGGCCGCCGAGGCAGGCGGCTTTTCCGCCGATGTGGATGTCCACCAACTCCTCGCGGATGCGGGCTCGGGAGTAGCCGACGGCGTGGATGATGCGGCCCCAATTCGGATCACCGCCGTTCCAGGAGGCTTTGACGAGGGCGGATTTGCAAACGGCTTCGGCGACTTTTTTCGCATCCAGATAGGTGCGCGCGCCCTCGACCTTGACCGTGACAAACTTGGTCACGCGCTCGCCGTCGCGGACGACGGCCTTGGCAAGCTCGAGCATCAGCCAGTGCAGCGCTTTGCGGAATTGCCTGCAATTCGTGCTGTTGCGGCGGATCGACGGCATCCGGGACGCGCCGTTGGCGAGCACGATGACGGTGTCGTTGGTGGACATGTCGCCATCGATGGTGATGCGGTTGAAGCTGTCCTCCACGCATTCCAGCACGGTTTTACGGAGATTTTCCGCGGGGATGTTCGCGTCGGTGGTGATGAAGCAGAGCATGGTGGCCATGCTGGGAGAAATCATGCCCGCACCCTTCACGCAGCCGCCAAGGCGGACTCGGTGTTCGCCGAGGTCGAAGGAAATGGCGATTTCCTTGGCGTGGGTGTCGCTGGTGATGATGGCGGCGGCTACACTGGAACCGTTTTTCGGGCCGAGGCAGTCGATCAGCTCGTCGTATTTCGGCTCGAAGCGGATCATCGGCATGGGCAGGCCGATCACGCCGGTGGACGCAACCCCGACTTCGGATCGCTTGAGCTTGAGTGGCTTGGCGACGGCATCGCACATCGAGTTGGCATCGCGGATGCCTTGGACGCCGGTGCAGGCGTTGGCGTTGCCGGAGTTGGCGATGATGGCGCGGAGATTGCCCTTGCGGAGATGGGTCTGGGAAACGCGGACGGGAGCGGCTTTGACCCGGTTGGTCGTGAAAGTACCGGCAGAGCTGCACGGTTTTTCCGAGTAGATGAGCGCGAGGTCGAGGCGCTTGGCATCGGGGTTCTTAATGCCGCAGCTCACGGCGCTGGTAAGGAATCCTTGAGGCGCGCCGACGCCGCCTTTGATTCGGGTGAATGGGATCTCCATGGCGGATGTAAGGGGACAGCGGCGAAGATTGGCCACCCCTTAGAAATTTTGCAACCCATCAGTGACGCGCAACCCGAAGATCAGGTTGAAACATTGCACGGCTTGGCCGCCAGCCCCTTTTCCGAGGTTGTCCTCGGCGCTCATCAGGATCACCCGGCCCGTGCGCGGGTCGTGCTGCCAGCCGATGTCGATGAAGTTGGTGCGGGTGACGTTCTTGGTGTCAGCGCAGCCGCCGCGGCCGAGCAGGCGGACGAAATTCGCGTCGCGGTAGGCGGTTTCCAAAGCTGAGCCCACGGCATCGGGAGTCACGCCATCGCGCAGTTTCGCGGTGGTGGTCGTGACGATGCCGGAATTCACCGGGATGAGGTGAGGGACGAAGGTGATGGTCACTTTTTCTCCGGCCGCGAGGCTGAGTTCCTGCTCGATCTCGGAAAGGTGGCGATGTTTCGGCACTCCGTAGGCCCGGGCGCTTTCATTGCACTCGCAGAACAGAAGCGTGAGATCCGCCTTACGTCCGGCGCCGCTAACACCGCTCATCGAATTGGCAACGATGGTGGCGGGATCGATGAGATTCTCACGCAGCAGCGGAAGCAAGGGCAACAAGATGCTCGTCGGGTAACAACCCGGTGCGGCGATCAAACGCGCGGCCTGGATTTCCGGCGTGCGGACTTCCGGCAGACCGTAAACCGCCTCGCCTAACAAATCCGGCGCGGGATGCGGGTGGCCGTAGAATTCCTCGTAGATGGCGGCATCGCGCAAACGGAAATCCGCACTGAGATCGATGATTTTCAATCCGCGCTCCAGCAACGCACGGGCGATTTCCGCAGCGACGCCGTGAGGAAGCGCTAGAAAGGCAACTTCCGCCCCGGTCGCCGCGATGGCGTCGGGATCCGGCTCCATGAAGGTGAGCTCCGCGCCGGGTGCTTTTTTGAATCGTGGAAACACCGAACCCAGCGATTTTCCCGCTTCCGCACGCGAAGTCACGGCGGTGAGTTCCACGCCCGGATGGACGAGCAGCAGGCGGAGCAATTCCATCCCGGTGTAGCCGCTGGCTCCGACGATGGCGGTCTTGATGCGATTCATGCGCGGGGAAATGTCAGGATTTCACCGGCTTGCCAATCCGCATTTGCATCACGGCGCGATGGCCGGCGGGGCGAATCCGGAGCCGGAGTCGGTGGCGTAGAGTTGCTTGTGGTCGGCGGAGAGCATCAGGATGAAGCGGCCCTCGGAGTTCTGCTGGATCTGAAAATCGGCGGACGGTTTGGGAAACCACTCGGGCGTCTTTCCGATTTTTCCCGCGGACGGGGCGGTCGTCAGGGAAAACGGGTTGGTCCTGAGGTGTTCCAACAGCTGCGGGCCCGGACTCACGGCGATGAACCACTGCCATTTTTGCAAGCCGTCCGCGGTGGACCATTCGCGGCGCTCGGCGTGCAGGATCTTGTCGTCGCTTGCCGGGCGACGCCAAAACGCCTTTTGAAAAACCAGCGTCGGATCGGTCGCGGTTGCTAGTGTCATCCCGTCGGCCGTCGCGGTGGTGACGGTCGGTTTCGGCGCAGGCGGGATTTCCGTTTTCGGCCGGAGGAAAAAGGCAGCCGCCCCGAGGAGAATAGCTGCTAGAATGGCGACATGCCGCGGTTTCATCAGTTCCCGGAGTTCGAGTAGCTGCGGAGGAAGAGTTGAATGTCCTTCACGCTTTTGGCGAAGCGGTCGAGGCCGGTCTGCTCGTCACTGAGCAGCGAATACGCGGGGATCACGATTTTCCACTGCGTGTTCCAGACGCTGCGGCCGATGAGCCGGGAATTGGTGAATTCCGCGGGAACCGAGCTGTAGAAATACGCCGGATCGTCCACCGCGCGGAAAGCGCCGTGCTTGCGGGGAATCCACATGGCCTCGTTGAGGCTGCCGCTCGGGGTGAAGAACTGGTTGGAGGAAAACAGGTTTCCTCCCAGGTTTTTAGGCAGCGGAATGGCCTGGTCCTTGATCGTCCATGACCGGATGATGTTCGTGTCGCCTAACGGCGGCGCGCGCATCGTGTCCATGCCGGCGGGTATCAGATAGGCATACGGGGTGGCGCTGAGGGCGTTGGCATCCGAACTGGCCGGTCCGCTCGCGCCGACGGTGCCGGTCGCGTAGGCGTCCATGCCGACGTAGCCCTTGAAGACGAGACCGGCGGAGGCGATCTTCGTGGCGAAGTTCGACTGGGTGTAAACGTGGTCGCCGGCAGCGAGCGGCCAGCCGAAGAAATTCACGCCTTGTTCGATGATCGTGGAAAACGGAATCACGATGCCGGGGACAGCCGAGCCGTTGGCCTTGCGGATGTTGTTGCAGTAAATCGCCACGTCCGGGTCGTTGAGCACGTTGCTCATGATGTGCTGCTGGACGACCTGTTTCCATAACAGGTCGTCATCGGCCGTCGGCTGGTCCGCACGGATGCGGAACAGTTCCTGGCGCAGCGAGAAGACGGTGCCGTTGCGGTCCGGATTGTTGATGCCGAGACGGCCCTTCACCACCGACCACTCGTCGCTTAGATCACCCAGCACACCCGCGAGTCCGACATCGCCGGAGCTGGACTGGACCGGATTGTCGCCCTCGAAATCGCCGACGGAATAGGTACCGATGATTTGATCGATCACCTTCGCGCCCTGGCTGGTGCCGAGCAGGCCGGTTTCGTAGTCGTAGGCCTTGGCAGCCAGATAGGTGAAGGTCTGGGCGAGATCGAAGAGCCCCTTGTATTGGGAAAGCTCCTCGTTGCGCATGTCCCGATAGACGACATCGCGCGTCCGGTAGCCCTGAATCACCGAAGCAGCGCGCTGACGGAACGACTCGCGCTCCGTGAGGATGTGCGCGGCATTGGCGTAGAGACGGGAGACCTTTTCATTCGCCCGTTGCAACTGGGTGAGCCGGCGGGTCATTTCAAATCCGGTGGCCAGCACTTCGTCGTAAAGCCGTTCGAGTTCGACGATGTGCTGCTTGTTCGCGGACGTCCTGTTATATTCGTCCATGATGCTGGCAGCGTCCCCATCGAGGTTGGCCGCCTGCATTTCCAACAGGGCACCACCGGCTTCGGAGGCGAGTCCGACCAGGCCGGAAACCAGCGCGGCCGTTTCACCGGAGATGCGGATCGCGCCACGGGCGGGTGCCAGCGCATCGGTGGAGAAACCGACGGCCGTGGGCACCGTTTCCGCGGCAGCGGCAGCGAGCGAGCCGATGTAATCGAAATACAGCGATGCCGCGCTGGCTGCTGTCGTTAGAGAGAAGGCCGCGTTCCGGACGGTGTTTGCCTTGTCCGACTTCGCGGATGCCTCCTCATCAGCCGCGTCAAACTCGGTGTCGAACTCGGTGAACAACTGGTAGTCACGGTTGAAGCGGTTCATCAGGGTGGTGAAACCGCTGGCGGAATCGCGGAGATTCACCTGCGCCTCATAACAATCGAGCAGCGCCGCCTGGATCTCGCCGGTCTGGCCGCGACTGCCGAGTCCGCTGGCGACCGTGTCCGAGAACTGGCCGAGGCTGAACTTGGAAATGGTGTAGCTGCGGTTCGCGAAATTGACATTGAGCCGGGTGTTAGGCTGGTCGAGCGACCAGTCGCGGAACGGATCGGTTTCCACCGGCTCGCGGAAGTTCACGGTCACCGTGCTGTCGGTGTTCACGATCGGCGATGGTCGGTTGATGAAATACGAGTGATACATGTCCGGCCCGGTGTAGCCCTGGGCGTAGAGCCTGCCCGGGCCGATGTCACCGGCGTAGGCGGTGCCGTAGAGCGAGATGAGCTGGTATTCGTAAGCGGATTCCTGCTGGTCCACCGCGTAGTTGTATTCGTCCAGCGAGGTGTTCTGAAGCCGGAGCTGGCGGTTCATTTTCGAGGCTTGATGGAAGGCGTTCTTGGCATTCACGGATGCCTTGATGGCGCGCTCGTAAATCTGCTCGAAGTGCGGTTTCCCGGCGGCGACTTCGGACGGGGAAATGTCGAACGCCATTGAATCATGGGCCAGACCGAGCGGATTCAGGTGGGCCTGCAATCCGGCGGTCAGGCTGAGAATCTCAGTGCCGGTGGACGCCAGCTCGTTGAGTTCCAGCACGGTGGTGCGGTCGATTTTCTCGATGCCTTCATTTTCGTTGTCCACATCCGGCAGCATCGCGTTCGCGCTGATCCAGTTGTAATAGGTGCCCTGGAATGCGCGGGACGACCATTCGTCCACGCCCCAGTGGCGGGTGGTGCCGGTAGTTGCGTTCGCCTTGGCCTCATGGAAATGCGCCCAGCCGTGCTCCTCTCCATCCGTATGGTCGTTGCGCGCGGTGAAATCGAGAATCTCCGCGCTGGTGCGGGCCAGCGCGGCCGCTGCGGTGGCGAACTTGCGTTCGTCCTGATAGTCCACCTCCACGGTCTGGCCGAGAACCGACACCGTTTCCGCCTGCGGCAGCCAGGTGAAATAGGGGCTGGTGAGAAGCTTGTAGTAGACTGTTAGCGAGGTGAGGTAGTGACCGTAGGCGTCACCATGGCCTTGCGGAAACATCGCCTGCGCGTCGGCAGCGTCGATCACGCCGTCGGCATTCGCACTTCCTGCCTTTTCCTGGATCGCGTAGTTCACCGCATAGATCGGTTCGCCGGACGTGATGCCGTTGATATAGTTCCAGTAAAGTCGGTTGTAGGCGGGCGAGACGTTGGTTTGCGAACCGAAGTCATCGCGACCGCGCAGCAAGCCGAGCGTCTCGTCCATCATCTTCGCGACCTGTCCTTCGAAGGAGAAACGGGCGGAGCTGACTTCTGAGGTGTCAACTTGTTCGTCGATCATCAATGTTGGATTCTGAGCATCATCCCATGCCTCGTTGCCGAGTGTCATGTAGAGGTCGCTGAGGTAACCGGCGGATAGTTGAAGCGTTTGATTGACCGACGCGTCGTTGACTCCGGCGTCGAGGCTCTGGGCCTTCACGCGGTTGAGCACGGTTTCATAGATTTCGATCAGGCCGAACTCGTTGATATCGTCGATGTTCAGCGCGACGTCGCCCTCCCAGCGCTTGCCGGCCTGGGTGAGGATGCTCACGTCGGTGCTTACCGGATTGTTATAAAGATCCGTGTTGCGCTGGTTGAAGGGATTGATGCCGTCAAGCACGCGCTTGACCCAGCTCTCCACCAGCACCGGCTCCATCCACTCGCTGAAGAGCGTGGTCGAGCCGACCATGTTGGTGCCGGCCTTCGGCTTGTAGCGCATGGTGAAATAGTTGTCGCTGAAGACCAGCAGGGTGTTGCCCGCGATGGAGTTGGCCGAGCCGCCGATCATCACGGTGTTGGTGAGCGGCGTGTTGGAGGCCAGGATCCACTTCGAGGTCACCTGTTCGAGCTTCTCGGGCACGTTGACCCGGAAAGCGATGGTTTCAGCAGGGCTGTTAGCGCCGTAGGAGGAATAGACTGCGATTTCGATCCGGTTACTTCCGGAGTTAAACCATGTGGGGGAGATCTCGAACTGATAGTCGAGCCCGTCCGCCGCCAGCCCGGTGCGTGCCGACTGCGGAGTCAGGTTTCCGGGAATCGCCATGCCCTGCGGAAGCTGATAGGCCAGAGCGGGATTCCCGTTCACATAAAGAAGGAATCCATCGAGGGAATGAAGTTTCGCACTGAAAACCACCTGGTCAGGGACGACGTCGAAGTTCAGTCCTTGCACGTTCTTGAACAAGAGTCCCGGCCGGTCGGCGGTGTAGGTGGACCCGTTGACTGAATAGGTTTTCGGGAGGGTGTCCGGAGGT